>NZ_CP102288.1:2717500-3017500 GCF_025151535.1 Segatella copri DSM 18205 | reverse complement strand
TGGGTGACGCTGTCCTCACTTTCGTTGATAACGATAACAACATCTCTTACAATGGAAATGGCGCAGGTGTAGGCGCAGGTACAACCGCTGGTCGTGCAGATTATGTAGTAGGTCCATCCGGCATTAGTCGTTTCAAATATCCTATCCTTTGGAAACTTGGTCCTTATCGTACTGACAACAATGGAACTGTCGGACAACCTAATGCAGGTAGTACACGTCCGTTCCCTATCTGCAAGTTCTCAGAGCTCTACTTTGCTGCAGCAGAAGCAGCTGTAAAGGGCGCCACAACACAAACAGGTTTTTCTGCTCGTGAATTAATCAACGTAATTCGTGCTCGTGCAGGAAAATGGCGTTGGGACAACAATGGTAACAAGCAGAAGATTGAAGACCACAGTGCAGAAATGACTGCAGCCACTCCACAAGTAATCACTATTGACTACATTCTCGACGAGTTAGGTCGTGAGTATTTCGGTGAGGGACATCGTTGGTTTGACCTTGTTAGAACACAGACATGGAAAGATCGTGCAGGGAAATACACGATTTGTGGTGATAAAGCAGAAGACCATACACCAGAGACCTTCACTCGCAATATTCCTGATGGTTTCTATCTCCGCCCTATTCCACAGGGACAGATAGATGCATTGATGATGAGCGATACGGAAAAGGAAGCTTATCAAAATCCAGCTTATCGTAACTAAGCAATACTAGAAGAGGGTGTGCCATGGAATCATGGTACACTTTCTTTTTTGCTTTGTTAGTTAACGGCACTTAACAGATAAGAGACTATCTTTGCAGCAGAAAATCAATAAAAACAAAATTCGTATATAAACCAACGAACGAGTTTTAAACCAATTAAATCACAAAAACCAATTAATCATGAGACATGCAGGTAATGCTTTAAAGTACCTGTCATTATTGTTTATGTTCGTTGCAGTTCCAGTATCAGAATGGAACTACATACGCTTCTCAGGGTGGTTACAATACCTTCAACGTAGGTACCGACTGGGTAAAATGCGAATTCACCTTCACTCCTACCCCTGAGGATACCAACCGCATGATTGTGGAGAGCTACAAGGCAAATGTGCCAGAGGCTCAGCAGAGCGGTATCACCATCTGGAGTCTGTCAGACAACGAGGCTGAACACGAATACTGGCTCAAGGGTCAGGTGCCTAACCTCTTCGACAAGGACTACAAGCGCAAGTGGGCTTACAAGGGCTTCTGCGATGGTATCGCCGGTGAAGATCTTGGTCTGAAGTATGGTGGTGAAGAATACAAAGCTTTCTATGAGAAGAACAATGTTTCTTCTACCGTAGACAAGTAATTAAAGAGAAAAATCATGAAAATCTGCCGTAATCTCACTTTTTTATCGAGATTACGACAGATTTCTCGTTTAAAAGTTGTCGTAATCTTGCTTTTTTTCTGAGATTACGACAGAATTCTCGATTTAAGTCCCTAAAAGTCCTTAGGAAAATGTGATGATTTAACAGAAAAGTCCTTAGGAAAATGTGATAAATATACTTAAAAGTCCTTAGGAAAATGTGATTTTTCTTGCGTAAATCACTGTTTATTAGTATCTTTGCCAAAACATAATTTTTAGCGTATGGAAAGACTACTTATATCCCAATTGTTAAAATGGAAAGACATTCACGGAAGGAAGCCACTCATACTGGAAGGTGCAAGACAAGTTGGCAAGACTTGGCTACTGAAAGAATTTGGGCGCAAGTACTTCAAAGACGTATGTTACATCAACTTCGAACAGAGTGATGTACTCGAAGAGATATTTGCTGGCGACTTATCACCACAACGCATTATAGAACAGCTCTCTATATATAATGGTAAGATGATAATACCCGAGGAAACTCTTATTATCTTCGATGAAGTACAAGAAATGCCAAGAGCACTCACCTCTTTGAAGTATTTCTGCGAAGAGGCACCAGAGTATGCCATCTGCTGCGCAGGCTCATTGCTAGGCATAGCCCTGCACGAAGGCACATCCTTCCCTGTAGGAAAGACAGATTTCCTGCATCTATATCCCATGTCCTTTAAAGAGTTTCTGATAGCAAACGGAGAGAACATGCTGATAGACTATATCGATAAAGGAAACAGAAACCTGGGAGCATTCGAGGCTCGCCTTACAGATTATCTGAAAAAATACATGATAATAGGAGGTATGCCTGCTGTTGTAGCAGAGTGGCTGGGCAGCAAAGACTACAACAAGGTAAACCGCATCCAGCAGGAACTGATAGCAGCCTACCAGAAAGACTTCTCCAAACATGCTCCAAAGAATATGGTCGAGAAAATCCGTTATGTATGGAACAGCATCCCTTCGCAACTGGCGAAGGAAAACAAGAAGTTTGTCTATGGACTGGTGAGAGAGGGAGCCAGAGCACGGGAATATGAGGATGCCATCATGTGGCTTTCTGATGCAGGTGAAATCATCAGAACCAACAATGTCAGCAAGCCCGACATCCCGATTTCAGCCTATGCTGATCTCAAATCGTTTAAGGTATTCTTACTAGATGTAGGTCTGTTGAGGGCAATGAGCAAGATTTCGCCGAAAGTAATATTAGAAGGAAGCAGAATCTTTGAAGAATTTAAGGGAGCGTTGACAGAACAGTATGTCTGTCAGGAACTTCAGAACTTTACAGAAACTTTGGAAACCAATTATTATTGGTCTTCTTCAGCCACTGCAGAGGTTGACTTCCTTATTTCCGACGGTTTGGATGTATATCCACTGGAAGCAAAGGCAGGAGTAACCATGAATGCCAAGAGTTTGAAACTGTATCGGGAAAGATATTCACCCAAATGGTCGGTTCGCACCAGTCTCTTGCCATACGAGAGAAACAACAGTTCAAAAACCATCAACATCCCCCTCTATATGCTCTTTGTTCTAGACAAAGAATTAAAGGCAGAAAGTTAGTATTTCAGCGAAAGCGGCAGTTTTTGACAAAACTGCCGCTTTCGCTTGTTTTTCATAAGCAAAAGTGTATAAAAACCGCATATTTATAATAAAATATCAGGCAAAGTGCAACTTTTCTAGAAAAAAGTTTGGTGATTTCCTAAAAAATGCTTATTTTTGCAGCCGATTAAAAATATTATTAAAATTTAGTGAAGTTTGAGATGCTTCCCTATATTATAAGGTATGGCAACATACCCACCCCCACCAGTTCGGGATAAGAGTTGGAGACAAGAAATGAGTCCCCACGCTCAATAAAAGTTGGGAGGATATGTAGTGAGAAAGAAATATAAAACATTATATATTTATTAATTAATTAAACGAGAGAGATTTATGGAAAAAAGACTCATGACGTTTATTGCCTGCCTCTTCCTTAGTTTAGGAATGGCGTTGGCGCAAACTCAAGTTTCCGGTACTATTACCTCTTCTGAGGATGGAAGCCCAGTCATTGGTGCCTCTATCAAAGTTGTTGGTACACAAACCGGTACTATTACCGATGTTGACGGTAATTTCTCACTGGCTGCTCCAGCAAATGCCAAGTTGGAGATTTCTTACATCGGCATGATCAGCAAGACTGTAAAGGCTGCCAAGAACATGAAAATTGTTCTTGACCCAGACAATCATGCATTGGATGAAGTCATGGTTGTAGCTTTCGGTACTGCTAAGAAGAGTGCATTTACCGGTTCTGCAGCCGTAGTAGGTTCTGAAGAACTTTCAAAGAAGATTTCTACCAACGTAACAGACGCTTTGGTAGGTTCTGTACCTGGTCTTCAGTTGCGGGGTGCATCAGGACAGCCTGGTTCAGACAACAATGGTGTCAATATTCGTGGTATTGCTTCTATGTATGCAGCTACTGACCCATTGGTAATCGTTGATGGTGCTCCTTATCCAGGAAACCTTTCTTCTATCCCAACAGATGATATTGAATCTGTAACCGTATTGAAAGATGCTGCATCTGCTGCACTTTATGGTGCTCGTGGTGCTGCTGGTGTTATTCTGATTACAACAAAGAATGGTAAAAACAAGGAAGCTGAGGTTTCTATTGACATGAAGTGGGGTTCTAACTCTCGTGCCGTTCCTGAGTATGATGTAATTAAAGATCCAGGTCAGTATTATGAGGCATATTATGCTCAGTTGTACAACAACTATTACTATGGTCAGGGTATGAGCGCTGCCAATGCAAACTTGAAGGCAAATTCTTCTATGCTTTCACAGTTGGCTTATAACGCATATACTGTACCTGAGAACGAACAGCTTATCGGTATTAATGGTAAGTTGAATCCAAATGCTACACTTGGACGTACATACGAATTGAATGGTGAAAAGTATTATATGACTGCTGACGACTGGAACAAAGCTGCCTATAAGGATGCTCTCCGTCAGGACTATAATATTAGCATCAAAGGTGCAACAGACCGTTCATCTTATTATACAAGTTTAGGCTATTTGAGCGATGACGGTGTTATTGCCAACAGTAGCTATGAGCGTATCAGCGCTCGTTTGAAGGCTGATTATCAAGCTAAGAAATGGCTGAAGGTAGGTGTCAACGCTCAGTACGTTCATTCTACAACCCAGTCAAACCCTAATCTGAGTGATGAGACCAACTCAACCAACTTGATGTATTTCGTTTCTTCAATTGCACCAATCTACCCTATCTACGTGCGTACAATTGATGCTAACGGAAATGTAGCAATCAAGAAAGATTCATATGGTCACGATATGTATGATTATGGTTTGCCTAAGAATTATGGTGTAACTCGTCCTTTCCTTTCTACTGGTAACCCATTGGGTAGCAATCGTTACAACAAGGTAGAAAAAGGTATCAACCAAATTAATGGTTCCGTTTTCGCTGATATTAAAATTACAGATTGGTTGAAATTTAATGCCACAAGTACCGTTATTTATGGCATGGAAGACTTCTCTGATTACGAGAATGCATACGAGGGACCTAAGGCAGGTGTTAATGGTCAGTTAACTAAGTACAACTTAGCAGATCTTCGCACCAATAATACTCAAACTTTGACTTTCATGAAGAACTTCGGCAAGCATAATGTTGATGTTCTCCTCGGTCATGAGTATTATAAATTGACTCGCAAATACCTGAATGCGCAGGGTGAGGGTGGTTTTTCACCTTCAATTACAGAGTTGAATGCTTTCGCTAACAAGAAGGACAATGGTTCATATAAGTTGAATTACAACGTTGAAGGTTTCTTTGGCCGTGCACAATACAACTATGATGACAAGTATTTCGCTTCTGCTTCTTACCGTCGTGATGCATCTTCACGTTTCGCCAAGGAAAATCGTTGGGGTAACTTCTGGTCGCTCGGTGGTGCTTGGCTTATCAACAAAGAGAAGTGGTTTAATGCTCCTTTCGTTGATGAGTTGAAGGTTAAGGCATCTATCGGTCAGCAAGGTAATGATAACATCGGAAACTGGGCATATACAGACCTCTATACGGTTTCTAAGGCTTCCAATACATTAATGTCACCAACCTTCTATCGTATGGGTAACAAAGACATTACTTGGGAGACAACTACCAATTTGAACCTTGGTGTTGAGTTCAGTTTCCTCAAGCATCGTTTGATGGGTAGTTTTGACTTCTATTCAAAGAAGACCACAGACTTGCTCTTCTGGTTGTCAATTCCTGAGTCACAGGGTTCCCGTGGCTACTACACCAATATTGGCAATATGCGTAATACAGGTATCGAATTGGTACTCACAGGAGTATTGGTACGTACAAAGGACATCGACTGGTCAATCACTGCAAATATGTCACATAACGCAACAAAGGTATTGAAGTTGCCAACAATGAAGACAGAACAATATGGTGGTTTTAGTGAGTCAAACACTGGTAAAACATACCAGTATTGGTATCGTGAGGGTGGTCCTATGTATAACGCATACCTTCCTTCATACGCTGGTGTAAACGAGAAGGGTGAAGCTCTCTACTGGGTAGATGAAAAGATTGACGGCAATGCAACTACAACAGGTGCACAGCCAGGTAAGTCTAAGGACTATACTACAACTAACATCAACAAGGCATCTTACTATGAGCAGGGATCTTTGCTCCCTAAGGTGTTCGGTGGTTTGTCTACAAGTTTCCGTTATAAGGGATTCGACCTCGCTGCAACATTCGATTATCAGATTGGCGGTAAGGTATATGATGTCCAGTATGCAACATTGATGGCACCAGCCCAGAGTGGAAATGATGCAGGTCACGCTATACATAAGGATTACATTAAGTCTTGGAGTCCTAACAACACATCAAGCAACATTCCTCGTTGGCAGTATGGCGACCTGTATAGCACAGCTACATCAGATCGTTTCTTGACGAATGCCGGCTACTTCAACTTCCAGTCATTCACCGTAGGTTATACATTACCAAAGGGTCTTATCCCAATGGTTTCCAAGATTCGTGTTTATTGCGCAGGTGAGAATCTCTGTTTCTGGTCAGCACGTAAGGGTCTTGACCCACGTTACTCATACGAAGGAAGTGGTTATACTAGCGTTTACTCTCCAACACGAAACATCTCTGGAGGTATCCAAGTAACATTCTAAGTTGTTATTTAATAATAAAAAGAACTTCAATATGAAAAAATATATAGTTTCTTTGGCTATTGCCACATTTACACTTTCTTCTCTTACTGGCTGTATAGAAGAATATGAGCCAGAAGGTTATGGCAACTATGTCACAACAGACCAAGCATCACAAGCTCCAGGAGCTTTCGATAACTTTGTCAATAACATCACCTCTTCTTTGAGTGGTCAATTTACTTATAGTGGCAGCGACATGCGTCCATGGGATTTTGGTTACACATCATTCTTCTTGCAGCGTGATGTCATGGGACAAGATATTGCCTTGGCAAATGATGGTAGCTGGTACCAGACTTGGTATGCATCTGGTATCGGTTTAGGACCACGCTATGCGGCATGCCAGTTGCCATGGACATATTACTATGGTTGGATTAAGAACTGTAATACTGTTCTTTCACTTGGTGGTGAAAACCCTGATGAGAAATTTAAGGCTGGTGAAGGTATCGCATATGCAATGCGTGCTATGTTCTACATGGACTTGGCTCGTATGTATGCACCTGAAACTTATGGCAAGAATAAAGAAGCATTAACTGTTCCATTGATAACAGAAAAGGGTACTGAAGACATGTATAACAACCCTCGTCTGACCAATGAGAAGATGTTTGAGTTTATTCTTTCTGACTTGAATAAGGCAGAAGAATACCTTGCAGGTTATAAGCGTGAGAACAAATATACTCCTGATCTCTCTGTTGTATATGGTTTGAAGGCTCGTGCATATCTCACAATGGAAGATTGGGCTAACGCTGAGAAATATGCCAAATTGGCTCAGCAAGGCTATACCGAGATGACAGGTGAAGAATATACAAGCAAGACCACAGGTTTCAATACAGCCAACAGCTCATGGATGTTTGCTACTCACTTCAAGTCTGATGATCCAAACTTGCGTGACAATGATGGTGATACATCTTGGGCTTCACAGATGATTATCGAAATCGGTGGTAAGAAGGGAGATTGTGGTTATGCCGCAAACTATGGTTTTCCTCTCGTTGTGGATCGTCATCTTTATGAGACAATTCCAGCAACTGACTTCCGCAAGAACTGCTTTGTTGACTTCAATATCGACAATTTAGCAACAAACGCAGAAAAACTCAAAGCATTGGCAAAATATAGCAATGAACCAAGCTATATCTTAAAAGCTGGTGCCGCTGCTGCTACATATGGTGGCAATGTAGGTGGTCTTTCTGTAAAGTTCCGTCCAGTAAATGGTGCATGCGATCAGCCATTAGCAACTGCTGGTGCAGTAGACGTACCATTGATGCGTGTTGAGGAAATGAAGCTCATCGAAATCGAAGCAGCTGGTATGCAGAATGAAAGCAAAGGTATTGAGATGCTTACGGAATTTGCAAAGAAGCGTGACCCACAATATGAGTATGGTAAGCACAATGAGGCATATGGTAATACTTCAACATCTAAATTCCAGAACGAAGTATGGTGGCAGCGTCGTGTTGAACTCTGGGGTGAGGGATTTGCAACATTCGACATCAAGCGTCTTAACAAGGGTATCATCCGCAGTTATGCTAACTCTAACCATTTCGATGGTGACAAATGGAACACAACTAAGGTTCCAGATTGGATGACACTCTGTATCGTTGGTTCAGAAGCTGATGTAAACCATGCTTTGGTTAACAATCCTACACCAGTTACTCCTACAGAAAACTCAGAAGAGTATGTTTGGTAAACATTGTATAATTAAATAAAGAAAGAAGAATATGAAAAAATATATTTATGGTTTGTTCTTTGCTCTTATCTCAGTAGCAATGTTTACAGCATGTTCTGCAGATGAGGGAACAGATGAAGGAAATGATGGCAGTGCTCGTGTAACTTTATATCAATATGTAGCTTCTGCTCCAAATGATCCAGATGTTGATACTCAGCTTCGAATTGCAACAAATTCAGCAACACAAGAAGTTTATCTTCTTGCAGAAAAAACAGAAAACTATAATGCCCATATAAAAGAAATGGGTGAAGATGGTTATAAAAATTATGTTGTTGAAAAAGGACAGAAAGTCGAAGGTGCAACTGGTGCTGCCAATACTGATTATACCGTAAAGAATTTGATAGGTGATAATACTATTACTGTTGTTGCAAAAGGTAATGGTTCTTTATCACTAGTCTCAACTGACTTTACAGGATATACATGGACTACTGTAAGCGCAGGAACATATTATTTCTGCGAGGGCGCAGCAAAAAGTTTTGGTGAATCTAAAGCGACAACACTTCAATACAAGGATGATGATCCTACAACATATCGCTTTAAGGATTTCTGGGGCATAGGCAAACATGTTACATTCTCTATAACAGATGACACTACCAGTAAATATGGTGATGGAGGCAAGGTCATTATAGTTCCTGCACAGACAACACCATTTACACTAGGAAGCAACGGAGCCCTTTTCATGGCTGATGCTATAACTAATAAATTAGCTAATATGCCGAGTGCAATATTGCCAAATGGTAAGGTCTATATCGCTATGGTATATTATGTTAAAGCAGGTACTTTCGCGTCAGGTGTTGAAAGATTTGTTCCAAGCACCAAGTAACAAATTATATAATAAAGGTGTATCCTTATTGCTCAACACAATGAGCAAAGGGATACACCTTTTTCTTTTTATTTATCTCCCCCTCTCTCAAACATTTTCCCAAGAAGAAACGATGGCAATAGGTATTTATACCTATCGGATTTTGATGGAATGTTTGAGAAACAAAGATCATCAATACATGACAACATTTTTTATCCCGAACTGAGGTAAATACTGGCTCAGGGGAGATTGTCTTATCCACGGACAATCTCCCCTGAGCCTTTTCTTTCCATTCTTGATAATCGCTTTTTGATTTATATACTTTCGTTCTTGCGACTATCCTGTAGAACAATCGTAATACAAAATCAGCCACAAGAATTTTTCTCACGGCTGACTTTGTGTACCACCTTCTTTTGCAGAGATATGGTTATAATAGAAAGATAATGTATGTGGTATTTATAATTAGTTCATTCCTGCTGAATGGCACTTTTCCATATTTTAAGCATTAATAATTTAAACTGTTTTTGTCTAACAAGAAGTCTTTCAGCCCAATTGTAAGGATGCCATCTTCATTTCTCTTGGGCTTGATGTCATCTTTCACAATGATTATTTTCTTGAAAGAGTCCTTAATTCTCAATAGTGATGCAGATTCCTGCGCCTCTTTTTCTAATGTTGGCATGGCGAAAGCTGACTGAATGTAATATCGCTGACTTCCTTGATTCACCACAAAATCCACCTCCAACTGCTTTCTTATCAACTTGCCACTTTTGTCTGGCTCTCTGACTTCCACCATACCCACATCTTCTGATACCTGTAATAATCTTAATCAAGCCATTCCTTTGGCTTGCGATTAGTTGGTCTAAATATTGTTGTCTTTTAATATCCATAATTATACTGTATTATCAAAAAGTGGTAAACTTACCGTTTTTCGTCACTGCAAAGGCTCTAACGAAGGCTTTCACCATGATTTACAAGCGAAAAGTGGTAGTTTTACCACTTTTCGTCACTCTCAAACATTTTCACAAGAAGAAACGATGGCAATAGTATTTATACCTATCGGATTTTGATAGGATGCTTGAGAAACAAAGATCCTCTACGCATAGGAACATGTTTTTCTCAAATTTATTGCCACATTTGCCACGCTTATTATAAGTAGCTGATAATAAGAGAATAACGGGTGGCAACAAGGGGCTTTTTTATTATCACCTTATTGTCACCTATTGCCACGTTTTGCAAAAAACAGCGTTTTTCGGGCGTTTTAGAGGTGTTTTTGGAGCTAAAAGGTTGAAAATATTGAGCAAAAACGCTTATTTTCTATTCAATTTTTAGTGTTTTTCTATGCTTTTTATCGAAAAACCTCCCACGATGCAGCAAAAATTACGCCCCGACGTAGTATTTCCTACGTCCCGACGTAGCGACAGACGCGTCACGACGTAGCTACAGATACGTCCGGACGTAATTTTTCGAAAAGATCTTTGGTATATTCCATTTTAATTATTATCTTTGCAGCGCAGTCCCGGCAAGGCCCTCTCCCAGATTATTCGATGCTGGTGATGTCCCCGGGGTTTTAATTCTTCTGATTATTTCCCTCATCCTCAAACATTTTTCAATAATTCTTTGCATCTTTCAGAAGAAAAGCGTATCTTTGCAGAAGATTAGTGGCGCTCGGCAATCTGAAAGTAAACTTTCATTGCACTCGCTGGCATAATCTTTGCAGAAGATTAGCGGCGCTCGGCAATTTGTAAGCAAGCTTACATTGCGCTCGTTTGCATAATCTTTGCAGAAGAAATGTTCACTTTTAAAACAAGGAGGTAGAATATGGATTTATTTGATAGCAAAAGACAAGAAAGATTAGAGGCTGCAAGAAAGGCTTCTACTGCCAGTAAAGAAGCAGCACGTGCCTTTTTAATTAGGGCAGGAATTCTTTTACCTAATGGAGAAGTTGCACCACATTTGAGATAATTATGGATAAGTCTTTATATTCAAGGCGCTCCAACCTAGTAATAGGATTTCATGGCTGCGACAAGTCTGTTGTTGATGCCGTAGTTGCTGGTAAGACCGATCTTCTTTCCAGCACTAATGACTATGACTGGTTAGGAAACGGCATCTATTTTTGGGAAAATAATGAGGAACGAGCTTGGCAATGGGCTAAAGATTTAGCCAAAAGAAAGAACTCACAAATCAAAGAGCCTGCAGTTGTTGGTGCAATTATAGACTTGGGGTATTGTTTTGACTTAACAGATAGCACATATCTTCAGGAATTAAAGGCTGCTTATGAGTCTATGGTTACTGTTTATAAAGAATCAGGGATTGAATTACCGAAGAATACATCTATCGGAAATTCTACAGATTTATTGATTAGAAAATTGGATTGTGCAGTTGTACAAACTGCTTTAACATACAATCAGGATGCCAATGCCCATTCTTACGATTCTGTAAAAGGAGTATTTTGGGAAGGACAGGAACTATATCCTAATGCAGGATTCAGAGAAAAGAATCATATTCAGATTTGTGTCTGCAATCCTAATTGCATCAAGGGTTATTTCCTCCCAAGAGAAATCAATCAAGATTATCCTAACCCATAATATAAAAAGGTGTATCCTTCTTGCCCCATACATCGGGCAAGCGAGGATACACCTTTTTTATTTTTATCTCCTTCACCCTCAAACATTTTCCAATAAATCCTTGCTTCTTTCAGAAGAAAAGCATATCTTTGCAAAAAAAGGATCACCTGCAAATGCGTGTGGGCTCGAATAGATTCCTCTACTTAAAATTTATGGCACATGTGCCACTTTTTTTAAGTGGAAAGATATGCGAAAGTAGAGTTCTAACCAAAAATTTTCTTTTTATCTCTCTCAAACATTTTCAACCTGATGGTTGAAATAGTTTTATATCTCCTCGCAAGCCACCATTTCCGCTCCGCGGTAGATAACCACCAGCTTGTGGAGCTTTGTAGTCTTTACTGCCTCTCTGACCATATCACTGTCCGCATAGCGAGAGATTTGAGCTGAAGCCTCCTCGAAGAGCTTTTTCACTTGCTCATCTGTGGTTTGGCTCTTGCAATATTTCAACTCGATGATATATGAATCTACCATGTCCTTGTAGATGTCACAGAGCGGAGAGAGGAAGATGTCGGCATAGCCGCCGTCATTGTCCAGCTCAGAGATAGGGCGATAGAACTTGTTCTGGCTTGTCATCGCCAAGGTGAAGCCATGCACAAAAGCCTCTCCCTTCTGCTTGTCTCGCTGGGAGGAGTACTTCTTCAGGCAGTCGGCGATATATTCAAAGTATGGCTTGTATTCTCCATGATAAGCCAGTTTGCTCTCCAGTTTACCCTTGCTATATCTATCATATACCAAGTCGTTCTCCTTGTAGGTGTCGAGCAGGTAGGTGTACATCTGGTCACGCACCACCTCATTCGGGATGATGAACTTGGTCTCACCATCATAAGTTCCGTCTATCGTTACCATGCCGAAATAGAACAGCAGGCTGAGGAAGTTGTCTGGGTCGTTGATTCGCTCGGCAGGGAAGTTCTCGTTGAGCGTGCCTATCACGAATCCCTGGGTTACCAACTGCTGGATGATGCTGGCATCGTGGGCGAACTCCTTGTCGTGGCGGATGAGCATTCGCAACTTGTCATAGTCGATACGGATGTTGGTCTCTACCATCTTCTTAGGGATTTGGTAATTGCTTCGGATGTAATTATCTACGAAGTTGAGCACCATTACCGAGTTGTACATGGTGGTCTCACCATATCTCTCCTCGGCGAAGCAATAGTTGTCGTACCAAGGCTTCATCACCTTAATCAGCTCATCGGTAGTGTGATTGAATGGCAGGACGCTGCCGTAATAATCCAGCATTTTTCTCACTTCCTCCTCGGTAAATCCCGTCATCTCATTGAAGTCAGGTGAGAGCGAGTAGTTGGTTCCGATGTTGAATCCGCTGGTCAGGTCGTCCATGGTCACAGGGCTTACTCCCGTGACGAACACTCTGCCCAGAGTATTGCCAGCCGCACCCTTGATGGTGTTGAAGAACTGGCGCAAGTATCCCTCTCCGTGGGTCTGGTTGCGATACCTCACGAGATGCTCCTCATGGGCGAGAATCATGTTGGTGAAGTTGTCGTACTCATCGATGAAGAGATAAATCTTCTTTCCCACCTCCTGGCATTTCTGGCAAAGAAACCTCAATTTGGATACCGCATCAGTCTCCTGTTGCAATCCTTCCTTGGTACCAGCAGGAAGAATATGTGCATAGATGTCACAGAAGAAATTGAATACAAGGCGGCAATGGTTGTCCAGTCCATCCTTATAATCATCCAATCCTGCTGCCACCTCGGCAAAATTGAGGTGGATGATGAGATATGTATTATGCTCTGGTGTAGGATTCTGCCCGATGTATAGCTTGCCAAAGATTTCATCAAACTTGTCTTTCTTGTTGATGTCATAGTAATTCTCAAGCATGGAGAGGGTAAGTGTCTTGCCGAAACGGCGAGGGCGAATGAAGAAGAAATACTTGTTGGATTCTTCTATTTGCTCTATGAAAGGAGTCTTGTCCACATAGTAACAATCCTCTTTTATGACATCCTCAAAATTCTGCATGCCGTATGGTATGCGCTTGCGATAAATGCGCTTTGGTCTTACTATCATAACTCAGTTTGATTATTCGTTTTTGAATCTGATGGCAAAGATAATACTTTATCTCCTAATCTCCAAAACTTTTCCCAAAAAACTTCTACCATGATGCAGCAAAAATTACGTCACGACGTAGCGACAGACGCGTCCGGACGTAATTTTTCGAAAAGATCTTTGGTATATTCCATTTTTATTCTTATCTTTGCAGCATGAAAGGTAAATCATTAAAATAAGGAGGTAGAATATGGACAACGTGAATCTTTCATCAGAAGCATTACTCTCCAATCAGGGAGATATGACTTCATTTAGATATGGCAATAGTAATATCCGATTTCGTACTCCAAAATGCCTCAAACGATACACAGAGGTTAAGGAATGGGATAATGGATATATTGTTGTCATGGCCGACTACGAAGGTATGGGAGAAACCGAAGAGTACATTGATCTTTTGCCCATATTGAAGAATCTGTATATTAATCCTGAGACTTTTCTCAAACCAATCAAGACAGTAAAAATAGATTATCATGAAGGAAGAAGAAATTAAAGCCGTAGCAGAAAAAGCCATGATGATAGTTTGCGGATATGCATTTTCGCAAACCGAAGAAGGTTTTATACGTGTAGTGTATCTACACTCCCCATATCATGCTCTTGTAATGACAAGCGAGGGTGAAGTAACAGAAACCAATATGGATGATATAGAAATCAGCATCGTTCAAAAGTATTGGAAACGAAACAAAAAATTAATGGAGCAAGCTTATGCCTAAATATTACGACTTTATGATATGTGGGTATTACCTCTATTTTACTTCCCATTGTATCGTGGAAGCTATGCATGTACATGCTAGTGACCGGCACTTAACAGAATCAGGTTCTGCCAAGTTGTTTGTAATGGGAAATGGCGATACTGTCGTAAAAGAACAAGGTGTTCTGACCAATAAAGAATTGAGAATCATTCGTGAGTTCGTAAAAGACAATTATCAGGAAATGTTCTTGAAATGGTCGGAAATGAGCAATAATGGCTTTTATCGTGGAGAATAATTTAGACAAGGAGGTAGTATATAGATTTATTTAATAGCAAATGATAAAACAAATGATGATGGCGTTGCTTTTGGCGATGATGCCTCTTGCAGCAAGCGCACAGGAAACTCATGTCGTACAGGAACAAGTAGATAGTTTGCTGTCTCCTAGTATAGTGGTGAATCGACATTTCTATGTCAAGGATTTGAACGGAAAACTTTGGACAGAACAGTCGCTCAAGGGACATAAGGTAGTAATCAACGCATGGTATTCAGGCTGTGGACCTTGTTTGCGAGAAATGCCTATCCTTTCGGAGTGGAAGAATAAGTATCCTAATGTGATATTTCTCTCTGTAAACTTCGAGAAAGCTGATAAGGTAAGGAAGATAACGGAGGCACGTGGCTTCAATTGGACTCATCTTTATGGTGATAATTATTTCGTGAAATTTGTTGGCTCAGGCGGTTTTCCTCTCTTTATCGTCCTAGGTGAGGATGGCTTGATACGTTATATGGTGAATGGTACCAATGAGAAGATACGTCAGGATATTTTGAACGTTATCAATAAGTAGGTAACTACTCAGCACCCCTATGGGCATGAGTAATCGTCTTACTGTTGTACTACAGCAAGAATTGCATTGAATTTCGAATTTCCGTTCTTCATAGCAGTTTCAGCGATGGAGTGCAGAATGGCAACCCAATACCCCATTGGAAAAATATAGAAACTTACTTCCTGACCGATGGAAAAAGTAGTAACAGCATTAGTTTAATCAGCTGTTACTGCTTTTTTTGAATTATGCAAGGTATAAACGCGGAGACGCTTACGAATGTATATCCTTCTTGCCCAACACATCGGGCAAGCGAGGATATACATTTTTCTTGTTATCTCACTCATCCTCAAACATTTTCCAAAAATTCCTTGCATCTTTCAGAAGAAAAGCGTATCTTTGCAAAAAAAAGAAACGATGCCAACAATATTTATATTTTTCGGATTCAGATTCATGTTTTATTCTAATGATCATGAACCAATTCATGTCCATGTTATCAAGGATGGAAATGAAGCAAAATACAATGTATCCCCTCTGACCCAGATTTATAATCATGGATTCAAAAAGCATGATATTGCCTTGATTGAATCTATTATTTCTGAGAATGAGGCGGTCATTATAGATAGATGGAAAGAGTATTTTAATCAAAAATAAGATATTATGGAGCAATATAGAGTAAATCGCGTTTGGGTTGACGATGCCCATATTTGGGCAGAAACCCAAAATGGCTGGAAGGCTAACTATCCTTTCAGCCGTTGGAGCCGTCTTGCTAACGCCACACCTGCCCAGCGTAAGGCTTTCGTATTGAGCAGATATGGTATCCATTGGCCTGAATTAGACGAAGATTTATGCTTTGAAGGACTGTTCGCAGATGCTGGCATATACAAACCGTCAAATGCAGAAGATACTATTTATTATCAAGCATAACAATGCGGCTGAATAAGCGTAACGAGACGGCTCATCTGGCGCAAGGATACGACTGCACTGGGTCAAAGATATAGATTAGGAGGTTCAAACAGTCGGTATCTGAGGTTCAGAGAGACTGTATCTGAGGTTCAAGCAGACTGTATCTGAGGTTCAAGCAGACTGCTTCTTGAAGATTCCCACTAGGCTCGGCAGCTCTGCTGAGCCTAGTCAGCAGCTCTGCCGACTGCAGTCAGCAGAGCTGCCGAGCCTAGTGACAACACCTCATTAACATACAAATATATACTTTTAAAATAC
The DNA here is from genome assembly GCF_025151535.1 of Segatella copri DSM 18205. Classification (NCBI taxonomy): domain Bacteria; kingdom Pseudomonadati; phylum Bacteroidota; class Bacteroidia; order Bacteroidales; family Prevotellaceae; genus Segatella; species Segatella copri. The sequence goes on along the minus strand of NZ_CP102288.1, from coordinate 3,001,018 downwards.
AACAAGGTGAAAAGATTTATAATGATACTATGCTTCATCTGCACATACACACTACAGATGGCGGCACAAACATGGATTGGAACTTGGGCTACGGCACCACAGACTGTGGTGAAAGCGTTTATGCCCTATAATAACAACATGACAAACCGTTCGGTTCGCCAGATAGTAAAAGTAAGCGTGGGAGGCGACGTGATAAGACTGAAACTGAGCAATATCTACTCGATGCAACCCGTAGTGATACGCTCCATCTATATCGCCCACGCCAAAGACTCTTTCAAGATTGATGCCAAATCGGCTCAATACTTCAAGTTCGGCAACAGCTACAAAGCTACCATTCCTGCCGGCAGGCAGATAGTGAGCGATGCGCTGAAGTTCAATCTCAAGAACCTGGAGCGCGTTGCCATCACCATCAACTATACCTCGGCTCCCGATGTGCCTACCGTTCACATGGGCTCACGTACCACCTCTTATATCATGAAGGGAGTAACCAATGCCCACTCCAACTTCGAAAAGGCTTTCCGCGAGAACCACTGGTACAACATCAGCGGCATCGATGTGTATACGATGAGCAACAACATGAGTGCCATCGCCATCATGGGCAACTCTATTACCGACGGCAAATGTTCTACGGATAATGCCCAGAACCGGTGGCCGGATGTTATGTCGGAGATGCTGCAGCTGAAGCATAAGATAACCAACCAGGGCGTATTGAACCTGGGCATCGGCAACAACCGGGTAACCGTGCCGGGCGGTTTCGGGGCACTCGCCAAGGAACGCTTCGACCGAGATATTCTGATGCAGAGCGGCGTAAAGAAGGTAATTATCTTTGAAGGCATCAACGACATAGGTGCAGCCAAGAGCGGCAACAGCGAAACGGTAGCCCGCCAGATTATAGAGAGCATACAGGGAATGATGAAGAAGGCGAAGGCCCGGAAGATGAAAGTTTATCTGGGCACCATCACGCCTTTCAAGGGTGCCGGCTACTACAGCCATTTCCACGAAGCAGCCCGACTCTATGTAAACGACTGGATTCGAAGTCAGGCAAAGAACGCAGATGGCATTTTAGACTTCGCCAAGCTGCTTCAAGACCCGAATGATGACAGAAGGATGAAACGGGAATATGCCAGCAACGACTGGCTCCACCCGAATCCGGCAGGCTACAAGGCGATGGGAATCTATGCCGCTGATATCGTCAAGTAAGAAAAAAGCCGCCCTATTACAGGCGGCTTTTAATATATATAAAAGATTTTACTTCAAGACAATCTTGCAATCATCCAGGCTCTCTACGGTAGCGAGCGCCTCATAACGGATTCCCTCCTTGCGCAGGAAGTCACCACCATGCTGGAAAGCCTTCTCGATGATGAAACCCATCGCCTCAATCTTGGCACCAGCCTTCTCGCAAAGGTCCATCACGCCCTTAGACGCATTACCATTGGCAAGGAAATCATCGATAAAGATAACATGGTCCTCAGGAGTAAGATAACTGTTGCTCACACAAACCGTATAATCGCGGTCCTTTGTAAAAGAGTGAACCACAGAGGTAATCATACCCTCCATAGTCTTAGGCTGCTTTTTCTTCACAAATACAACAGGAAGATTGGTCAGATAACCTACCATGATGGCAGGCGCGATGCCCGAAGCCTCGATAGTAATAATCTTGTTGTACTTGATGTCCTTGAAAAGGCGCACGAATTCCTTAGCTAAGTCCATCATCAGAATAGGGTCCATCTGATGGTTCACAAAGCTGTCTACTTTTAAGATTCCACCAGGAAAGCATCTGCCCTCCTGCATAATTCTTTCTTTCAGTAAATCCATTATGACTTGAACTTTAATATGGTTATTGGGTGCAAATTTACTACTTTTTTCGCAAACAAGGAAGTTTATCGCCCAATAATTTTGTTTTGTCTGCAATTTAGCGTAATTTTGCAGCAGAAATGAATAAGTTGTTCAGGGAGCATGATATGATGCCCCCTATAAAACTATAAGAATATGAATCCATATATCAAACAATTCCCCGACCTCATGGCGGGCAAGAAAATCATGTATGTTCACGGTTTCCTCTCTTCTGCACAGAGCGGCACCGTAAAGATGTTGCAGGAACTGATGCCGAATGCCACCCTCGTGGCTGAAGACATCCCGGTACATCCGGAAGAGGGCATAGAAATGCTGCAGAAGATGGCGGAGACTGAGAAGCCCGACCTCATCATCGGTACCTCGATGGGAGGCATGTATACCGAACTGCTGAAAGGATTCGACCGCATCCTCGTAAACCCTGCCTTCAAGATGGGCGATACTATGAGCAGCATGACCGGCAAGCAGGAATTCCAGAACCCGAGAAAGGACGGAGTGAACGAACTGATGGTTACCAAAGGCCTCATCAAGGAATACCGTGACTTTACCGAGCGTTGCTTCCAGGACATTACTCCCGAGGAGCAGCAACGTGTTTACGGTCTCTTCGGAGATGCTGATCCGTTGGTCCATACCTTCGACCTCTTCCATGAGCACTATCCGCTCGCCATCCCATTCCACGGCGAGCACCGACTTATCGACAAGGTAGCATTCCACTATCTCTGTCCGGTAATCCGATGGATAGACGACAAGCAGAACGGCAAGGAGCGCCCTATCGTATACATCGACTTCGATGCTCTGCACGACAGTTACATGAAGGCAACCAGTTCGATGCACAAGGCTTACGAGATGCTGATAGAGCATTACAACGTATATATCGTAGCCCCAGCGCCAACCAACGACCATGAATACATGGCGAAGGTACAGACTTGGGTGGAGGAATATCTCTCTACCCCAGCCTACAACCACATCATCTTCTGCAACCAGAAGAACCTGCTCTACGGCGATTACTTCATCGACCCTAGCCCATGCGATGGTTTCATGGGTACGACGATAGAATACGGCAGCGATGAATTCAAGACCTTCGAAGAAATCATCACCTTCTTCGAAAGACTGGGAGGACAGTGATTTAGTTAATAGTTTATAGTTAACAGTTTATAGCAAAAAAGGTGCAACTCACTTTCCTTACTTGTGAGTTGCACCTTTTTATCTATAAATATCTTTGATTCTTATGCCTTATCCAGATTCTTCGGCAACACGAGGTTCAGGATAACGGCGAGCAGGAAGACTACTGCCACACAGTTATCAGCAAAAACGGTGCGCACAATCTCTGGGAAGATGTTGAACATACCTGTTGCAGATGTGAATCCGAGACCTACGCTGAGCGAGAGGCTCACGATGACCATGTTGCGCTGAGAGAAGCCGGTACGCGCCATCATGCCGAAACCGGCAAAGAGGATGCTACCGAACATCATGATGGTACAGCCACCCAATACTGCCTGAGGAATCGTAGTAAGTACATAACCGATAGCTGGGAAGATACCACCGATAATCATGATGATGGCACCCATGGCAATAGTAAAGCGGTTCACCACTCCCGACATCGCTGCCAAACCTACGTTCTGACTGAAAGAAGTGATAGGAGTACAACCGAAAAGACCGGAAACCGAACTGACGAAGCCATCGCAGCAGACTGCCGCACCCATCTCCTTAGTCTTAGGATCACGCTTCAACGCACTGTTGCAGAGCGCAGAAGTATCACCAATCGTCTCTGTGGCAGAAACCAGATATACTGCTACCACCGAGAGAATAGCACCAATATTAAACTCAGGTGTAAATGGAAGAAGCTTTGGCAAAGCTACGATAGAGAGACCAGAAAGTCCGCTGAAATCTATCATTCCCATAAACAGAGCCAGGATGTAACCTACCAGCAATCCTACCAATACAGAGAGAGAACGCAAGAAACCCTTGGCGAAAATCTGACAAAGCAGACAAGCCAGCAAAGTGACAGAACCCACAACCCAGTTGTTCATGCTACCGAAATCAGCAGCACCCTGACCACCCGCAAAAGAGTTGGCACCAACAGGAAGGAGCGAGAAACCGATGGCTGTTACCACGGTAGCGGCTACTACAGGCGGAATGAGCTTGATCCAATACTTGGCGAAAAGTCCGAGTGTTCCTTCTACCAGACCACCAATGATGACAGCGCCTATCAAAGTACCCATACCATGAGCACCGGCAATGGCGATGGCGAGCGAAAGGAAGGTGAAGGAGATACCCATCACGATAGGAAGGCGTGAACCGATGCGCCATACCGGATAAAGCTGCACCAAGGTACCGATACCAGCGATGACCATACAGTTCTGGATAAGCACGGCGCTCACCGAACTGTCCAGACCTATCGCACCAGCGAGAATCATGATTGGCGCAATATTGCTGACAAACATCGCCAGCACATGCTGAAGACCAAATGGGAGTGCTTTACCTACGGGCACTCTGCCGTCTAATTTGTAGAGGTTTTCTATTGACTGTTCCATTGTCGTTATAATAATTAGAGAATTTCCATTATCCATCAATTCAGTGTCTTTTCTGAATTTGGCGACAAAATTACAAAGAAAATCTGAGAAATCGTTCCTTTTCTCCATTTTTCTCTATCCCGCATGATAGAATACAAGAAGAATCTACGAAAAAAGGAAGGCTGCGGTTCATATTCCGTGCAACCTTCCCTTTTTATCTTATCTCATTAACCCACATTGCAGCAGTCTTTGATGAAAAACTTAAAGATTCCTAACGAAATCCTAGATTTTGGCAGTTTTCAGCCAATTACCTAGCTGATTTTGCATAAAGAATCCTAATTTGCGGCGAATGTTCGGGAAAATCCCCAAAATGCTACACCCGCCCGTTTTGCCAGTTAAAAAATTGTGTGTACCTTTGCCCCCGAAATGTATATATCCAAGGCAAAGAAATATCGCGATCAGGGAGATGGTACAGCAATCGCATATGATTACTATCGTCTCACGAAGTCTTACATCGACAAAGATGGCAAGACTAAGCATCGTAGTGTTCTTTGCCTTGGAGAACTTCCCGGCTTTGACAAGGATGAACGTAACCGACTGGCAGCCATGCTTACCACTATGATTGAGGATGGACAAAGCGTGATGTGTGATAACAAAAAGCTCTACGAGGAAGCCATGTCTCAATACGTGAAGTACCGCAGCAGCAAGTATGCCCAGGAAAACGATCCCCGTCTCATCGCCGAGCGCAAGGTTCGCGAAGAAGAGGAGCGCAAGAAAGCAGTTGCCGTTAAGCTTGAAACGCTCACCCAGCATGAAGCTCGCATCATCGGTTGCGAGAACCTCTGCAACTCTACCATGCGTATGCTTGATATTCGTAAATATCTGACCTCCAGGGGATGGAAGCGTGACCATATAAACTTTGCCCTCATGCAGATTATCGCACGTGCCATCTATCCATATTCAGAATTGAAGACCGTCCGCTATCTTCGTGAGAACACTGCACTTGCAGAGATGTTCGGCATTCCTAAGGAGAAAATAACCAAAGATGCCTTGTACGAAAGTGCCAAGCGTCTGTGGGACGAGCACCATGGTCTTGAGGACTGGCTCCATGACAGGGTATGCAGCATGTTCGGCATCGAGGAGAAAATCCTTCTGTTTGACATCACAAACTCCTACTTTGAGGGGAAAATGGAGAACAGTGAACTCTGTCAGTATGGTCGTTCCAAAGAGAAAAGGGACGACTGCAGGATTGTTGTCCTTGCTGCTGTAGTAAACACAGAGGGATTACTCGTCCGCACAATGATATACGAGGGAAACCGTCATGATTCTACTACCGTTGAGGAAGTCGTTGGCACTTTGGCCAAGACCACCACTCAGGAAGCCAAACGTGTCGTAGTGATGGATGCAGGCTTCTACTCCAAGCCGAATGTCAATTGGTTAAAAGCCAATGGATTCGACTACATTACCGTACTCCCTTCCGGCGATAGCAAGTTCGAGTCTACAAGTTCAGAAATCATCAATCATACCGACAAAAAGGGACAGCAGATACGCTTGCAGATGGGTAAGGTTGACATGGATGGAGAATCCGTCAAGGCTCTCATGGTGGATAGTGACGCAAAGGGGGCCAAGGAACGCTCCATGTATGAGCAGGCATGCAAACGCTATGAGGAGGGATTGGAAGCAATCAAAAAGGGTATTCTTACCAAGGGCGGAACCAAGAAACGTGACGCCGTGAACAAGCGATTGGGCAAATTGGACAAGCAATATGGAGCCATTCGCCTGTCATACAACGTTACCTTTACCTATGAGGGTACAGGAAAGAACGAGGTTGCTACTTCCATGACCTGGGAATGCAGAGAGGACAAGGCTGCTCAGAGAAGAAAGTTCCATGGAAAATATGTCTTGCTGACGAGCCTTGATGAAAGCCAGGAATTGAACATCTGGAAATTTTATAATGTAATCAGAACCGTAGAGGAGACTTTCCATGTGTTGAAGACAGACTTGGATATCCGTCCTGTCTATCATAAGAGCGACAATGGAATCAAGGCTCATCTCAACCTTGCCATACTGGCATATTGGGTGGTCAGCGTCACCAAGTATCGCCTGAAATTGAAGAAGCATGAGAATGTGAGATGGGATGAAATCATGCGCATTGCCAGCACACAGGTTGTGGTTACTGCAAAAGTTGAAACCGTAGATGGGCAGGTCATTAGTATAAGACAGAGCACAGAGGCAGAGAGTAAACTCTCCGCCATCTATGATTTGCTCTACATTAACCCCAAACCGCTCGGGAAAAGAAAATCCATGCTACACCCAAATCATACCTCAAAAAATCTGGATATTGGAAATCAGGGAGTTACATGACGGGTGACTGCAATGTGGGTTAATACTCCGTCTTTTCCGCATTTTCCTCCCACATGCGGAAAGCACCGAGCGCCTCATCGCGCATCAGGGCAATCATCGGCTTGTGGCGGTCTTCTATCTTGCGGTCTATCTCCTCGTAGATAAACTCATCATCGAAACCTATCTTTGCCGCATCCTTCCGGTCGTTGGCATAATAGATACGGTCGAGATGTGCCCAATAGATGGCACCCAGGCACATCGGGCAAGGCTCGCAGGAGGTATAGATTTCGCAACCTTCCAGATTGAAGGTCTTCAGCTTGCGGGTGGCCTGTCGGATGCAGTTCACTTCGGCATGAGCCGTAGGGTCGAGGTCGATGGTTACACTGTTGGAAGCCTCAGCGATGATAATACCATCCTTGGCAATCACAGCACCAAAAGGTCCGCCCCCCGTCTTCACGCTATTCTTTGAGAGCTCAATGGCTCTATGCATCAATTCTTCTTTTGTCATTGTTTAATATTTTTAGATTAATAATACCCCCTTCTTTTCAATTGGGGGCTACAAATATACAAAAAAGAAATGATACGGCAAGCATTTCATACGAAAAAATGCTTAATGGAATACTTTTTCACCATCACCTCGTTAATTATCCATAATTATAAATACATTTATTATAAGAGTATTTATAATTTTTGTAACTTTGCGCCATCACTTATAAAAAATTGATTATGGATATACCCTTTATTTATGGAAGACTCGCTGAGAAAGAGAGTTTTATCGACAGAATAGAAGACCGAAGGGAACTGAAGAATTTCCTTCGCCACGGCATCAACGTCATCTTGGTATCTCCAAGAAGATGGGGAAAATCTTCGCTTGTCAGAACCTCTATGGAAGAATTAATGCAGGAAGAATCCAAAACAAAGGTTTGCTTTATGGATGCCTCCAAGATTCATACGGAGGAGGAATTCTACAACAAATTTGCCTCCATCGTGATACAAGGAGTTTCTTCCACATTGGAACAGAAATTATCTGACCTGGTGAAATTTATCAATCGTTTTACCCCAAGCATTACGATAACTTCCGACCCAATGAATAGTGTAGAGGTCAACCTAAAGGTGAATCCTGTAAAGGAAAGTCCTGAAAACATTCTGCAACTCCCCGAAAGGATAGCCGAGGCTAAAGGCATCAAGATTATCGTCTGCATCGATGAGTTTCAGCAACTCGCCAACCTGCCAAAATGGAAGAACCTTGAAGCTATGCTGAGGGCTGAATGGCAGTTGCAGCACCATACCACCTACTGTCTCTACGGCAGCAAGATGCACATGATGAAAGATATTTTCAACAAGGCGAACAGTCCTTTCTTTAAGTTCGGACAACTGATGAACCTGAAGAGAATAGCCAAGGAATATTGGATTCCATACATCATGAACAATTTTAAGAAGACAGGAAAAACTATCTCTGAGAGCCAAGCAGAATGTCTATGCGAAAGAGTGAAGTATAACTCTTGGTACGTACAGCAATATTGCTTCTTCCTATGGTCACACACAGACAAAGAGGTGACGCAAGAACTCCTCGACAACCAGCTCCAACTGGTTTTGGACACCAACGAAGACTTGTTCTTGACAGAGATGGACGAGCTCACTCCCACCCAAATCGGCATGTTGAAAGCCATCGCTTCTGGCGAAAAGCACTTCAATGCCAAGGATGTCGTAGAGACGTATGGTCTGGGGCAGCCACAGAGCATCACACGTAACAAGAAAGTATTAGTAGAGAAAGATCTCGTTGAGAAACATCTTCAAGATTTCTCATTCGTCGATCCTGTCTTCGAACTTTGGCTGAAGAGAGAATACAACATTTTACCATAATGGGAATAAAAGCAACCAATAATCGCATTTTCGAGGAAAGAGATGAGGTAAACATCTCTCAAGATTAAGCAATATTTCATGAATCAAAACAATATCAGCGCCGCAGAACTCTTCCTTAGGGTAAGAGAACTTTTGATACTCCCCGAACTGGAGCCGAAGACACGCAACAAGATGATGCACGATACGCTCATCCTCTGCTGCCACGAAGGAGTGAAGGATACCAAACAGGCTTTCGGTAACCTTTTCTCCCAGGTGGATTATCTCTGTAAGGCTCACGGCATCAAGGTGGCAGACAAGATTGCCATCCAGACCATGCGCCGGCACAGTAATTCGCAGGAACCACTCTCAAGCGAAGATTTGAAATATGATGCACGTGCCCTAGCCATCTTCATCTCTGCCGTATTCGGAGTGGATGTTCCCCACGAGCTGAACGTGCTCATTCCCCATACCAACCGCCCTTATCAGAAAGGACTGGAAATCAACAACCGCCGCATCCGCTGCATCGTGAAGAACTGGGACAGCGATTTCATCCGCGTGGATATTGACCAGGATGCTGACGAAGAGGAATATCTCGTTCAACTGAAAGATGAAGAGAACCATATCGACCATACCTACCTCTGGGATATCCTGAAGGAAGGTATGCAGCTCAACCTGCTCGACTGTCAGGTAAAGCAGCCCGTCATCACCCCCCGACTCATCGTGGTGGAACCCGATTATCTGGTAGATATCAGTAGTATCGCCACCTGCTTCACGGCTTTCGGTCATCATTCCCTGCTCTATCTGCTGAACCAGATGAAACCCCGCGCCAACACCCAGGCTACCCTGCTCGGTAACTTTGCCGGTGCAGCGCTGGATGACATCATCAATACAAACGGCAAATACCAGATGAACGAAACCATAAAGACGAATTTCAGGGAGAAAGCACTGGAGTTCTGCACCTGTCCCTGGTTTGATGCCAAGAAATTCTATACCGATGCCAACCAGCAGGCATTCAATCTGCAGCAGGTAGTGGATATCCTCTTTCCCCGCACCGCATCGCAGGCACAGATGTCAGCCTTCCGCGGTGAAAGTCTTTACGACAGGAAGAAAGCCATCCTCGAACCTTCGTTCGTCTGCGAAGCACTCGGCATACAGGGACGTGTGGACCTGATGACCACCGACTGCAAACTGCTGGTGGAGCAGAAATCGGGACGCAACATGAATATTGAAACCCATCAGGTAGATCCGGGTTATCACAGTTATCAGCTGGAGCCCCACTATGTACAGCTGCTGCTCTACTATGGCGTATTGCAGCACAACTTCAAGCTGAGCAACGACCGCGTGAATATCCGTCTGCTCTACTCCAAGTATCAGCCGCAAGACGGACTGATGGTAGTGGCGTATTACCACAAGCTCTTCCAGGAAGCCATCACTTACCGCAACCAGCTGGTAGCCGCTTCTTTCGAAATAGCCAAGGAAGGTTTTGAACATGCACTCAACGAGTTTACACCCGATGTACTCAATGTAGCAGGCACACAGGACTTCTTCTACAACAAGTATCTGAAGCCGCAGATAGAAGCCATCACCAGTCCGCTCCACAACCTCACCCCATTAGAGGAGGCTTACTTCTGCCGCATGATGACCTTCGTGTTACGGGAACAGATGATCAGCAAGGTGGGCGCACAGGAAGGAACGAACACATCCAGTTCCGACCTCTGGACCATGCCACTCGCCGAAAAGAAAGATGCCGGCAATATCTATACCGACCTGCACATCATCCGAAAGGAACAGAGCAGCGCAGGAAGCGGATATGATACCATCACCCTGAGCGTGCCCGACCAGGGAAAGGACTTCCTGCCCAACTTCCGTATCGGCGACATGGTGTATCTCTATACCTACAGGCTGAAGGAAGAACCCGACGTAAGAAAGGCTATATTATATAAAGGTGTACTGCAGGAGATTCACAGCGATGAGATTGTGGTGCATCTCACCGACGGACAGCAGAATGCCGATATCTTCGAGATGAATCTGCCTTACGCCATAGAACATGGAACGAGCGATGCATCGACAGGCGGAAGCATACGTAACCTGCACCAGTTTATCTGTGCACCCAAGGAGAAACGCAACCTGCTGTTAGGGCAGCGTGCCCCGCAAAGAAACGCCTCGCTGTCATTAACCAGACATTACGATGATGTACTGGACGACATCATTCTCCGTGCCAAGCAGGCACAGGATTACTTCCTGCTCGTGGGACCTCCGGGAACAGGAAAGACCAGTCGTGCCCTGAAGTTTATGTTAGAAGAAGCATTGAACGACGGAACGGGAATGCCGACAGCAGAAAGCATCGCCTCGGGAGGCAAGACGGCTCAGCAGCCTGCATCCTCCATCCTCCTGATGAGCTATACCAACCGAGCCGTAGATGAAATCTGCGAGATGCTGGTAGATTCGGGCATTCCATTCCTTCGCCTCGGCAGCGAGTACTCCTGCGACGAGCGGTTCCGCCCTTATCTGATAGAGAAAGCCATCAGCGACTGTCCGAAGCTCGAAGCCATCAAACAATATATAATAGGAACGCGAGTAATCGTGGGCACCACTTCGATGATGACCTCCAAGCCGTTCATCTTCTCGCTGAAGCACTTCAAGCTTGCCATCATCGACGAGTCGAGCCAGATACTGGAGCCAAATCTCATCGGTCTCCTGTCTGCCGTGGATAAGTTCATCCTCATTGGCGACTACAAGCAGTTGCCAGCCGTGGTGCAGCAGAGCGAGCAGGATTCAGGCATTCCTACCATCAACGACAGTCAGAAAGGTGGCATCATCGACATGAGCATCCTGCAGGACATCTGTCTTACCAACTGCCGCAACTCCCTCTTCGAACGTCTGATTCATTGGGAAGATCACGAAGAGCGCAGCGAATTCATCGGCATTCTGCGCCGCCAAGGCAGAATGCATCCCGAGATTGCAGAGTTTCCTAACCGGATGTTCTACCGTCGGGAGAAACTGGAACCCGTGCCATGTCCACACCAGTTGGAGACGGAGCTGGCATATACTCTCCCGTCAGAAGATGCGCTCGACGACCTGCTGAAGGAGCACCGCATGATATTCCTCCCATCCAAATTCTGCAAGGAACCGAATGTATCCGATAAGATCAATGCCAACGAGGCAGCAATCGTGGTAGACCTGCTTCGCCGCATCCACCGCTTCTATGGAGAGCGTTTCGATGCCAAGAAGACGGTAGGCGTCATCGTTCCTTACCGCAACCAGATAGCCATGGTGCGCAAAGGCATCGAAAAGCTCGGCATTCCGGAACTGGAGAAAATCAGTATCGATACCGTAGAGCGGTACCAGGGCAGCCAGCGAGATGTCATCATCTACAGTTTCACCATCCAGAACATCTGGCAGCTCGACTTCCTTGCCGGCAACAGTTTCGTAGAAGACGGCGCCATCATCGACCGCAAGCTGAACGTAGCCATCACCCGTGCCCGAAAGCAGATGATTATGACAGGCAACCCGGAGATATTGCGCAATAATCAGATTTTTAGCGAATTAATGAACTATGTGAAGGAAAAAGGAGGATATTTTTAAAATTTCCCCCAAAAAGTTTGGTGATACGAAAATAAAGTCCTATCTTTGCATTCGGATTATACACAAAAGGATAAACAAGAGACATAAATACAGATATAGGATTCCGGTGCTTCACTGGCACTGGAATTCTTTATTTTTTATGCTACTTGCCAACCGATTATTAATAACATTAAAACAACAAGAAAATTATGGCTTACATGTCACAAGAAGGCTACGACAAACTCGTAGCTGAGCTGAAACAGCTCGTATCTGTAGAGCGCCCTAAGGCATCAGCCGCAATTGCTGAAGCCCGCGACAAGGGTGATTTAAGTGAGAATTCTGAGTATGATGCCGCTAAAGAGGCACAGGCTCATCTGGAAGATAAGATCAATCGCCTGAAGCTCACCATTGCCGAGGCCAAGATTATCGATACCAAGCAGCTCAGCACCGACAGCGTGCAGATTATGTCGAAGGTAGAGATGACCAACATGGCTAACAAGGCAAAGATGACTTATACCATCGTGAGCGAGAGCGAGGCAAACTTGAAGGAAGGCAAGATTTCCATCAAGACTCCTATCGCACAGGGATTGCTCAACAAGAAGGTAGGTGAGGTTGCAGAAATCAAGATTCCTCGCGGCACCATCAACCTTCGCATCGACAAGATTTCATTTGAATAAAACGGAATAAAAGGAACTATCATATCGGCAGCAATGCCCGTATGACGGTTCCTTTTATGTTATATGTAAGCCTACCCGATATACTCTATAGAAAATGAAAGTAGCCGATGCAACGACATCAAAAAGAGAATAAGATAATATGAATTGTAAATTATAAATTATTAATTATAAATTGATTAGCGATTATGGCAAGCATTTTTTCAAAGATTGCAGCAGGAGAGATTCCTAGCTACAAGTGTGCAGAAAGCGACAAGTTCTATGCTTTCCTCGACATTAGCCCTATCGGCAAAGGTCATACTTTGGTGATTCCCCGCAAGGAGGTGGATTACATCTTCGATATGGAAGACGAAGACCTGGCTGAGTTTGAGGTTTTCGCCAAGAAGGTAGCCAAGGCTATCAAGGCATCCTTCCCATGCAAGAAAGTGGCGCAGGTTGTTTTGGGTCTGGAGGTTCCTCATGCCCATATCCACCTCATCCCAATGAACAGCGAAGCTGATGTAAACTTCTGCAAGGAGCATCTCAAACTCACAGAGGAAGAGTTCAAGGAAATTGCTGATAAGATTTATACAGAATTCAAGAAACTTTAAAAGCAAGAAGTTTCAAACAGAAAAAGAGCTGCGAATATGCTTCGCAGCTCTTTTTATATCTTTATTTCATAAGCTCTTGCTTAGACGAACTCATCGCCTTTCTTCATCTGCACCTCGTTTACATATTTACGCACCAGGGCAGAAGAATCTTCTTTCTTGCATATCAACAATACATTGTCATTCTCGGCTACTATGAAACCTTCCAGTCCGTTCAATACAGCCAGCTTTCCTTTAGGCAACTTGATTACATTGTTGTGACAATTCTCCATCATCACATCGCTGTCAATCACCACGTTGTCATCGCTGCTCTTCTGCATCGCCTCGTAGATACTGTGCCAGGTACCCAAATCAGCCCATCCGAAGTCACACTTCATCATATAGACATTGCTAGGCTTGTCAAGAATCCCGAAATCTACTGATATATTAGGATAAGAAGAGAAGCTCTCTTTCATGTATGCATTCTCAGTCTCCACACTGAATTCGGGATACTGTTTATCGTAATCACGGAGTACAGGGGGCAGAATCTTGCAGAAACACTCACGCAGATACTTCACATTAGAAAGGAATAAACCCGTATTCCAATAGAACTCTCCACTTTCTACAAAAATCTTGGCAAACTCTCTTTCCGGTTTCTCTGTAAACGACTGCACCTTGTACAATCCGTTGCCGATAGCTTCACCCATCTGAATATATCCATATCCAGGTTCAGGACGGGTTGGTTTCACACCCATCGTCAGGAAACGGTCATGTTCTGCCACAAAAGCCAGACCTTCCAATACGTTTTCCCGGAAAGCATCTTCATTGAAGATAGCCTGATCCGAAGGAGTGGCGATGATGCAGGCATCAGGATTGAGCATCGAGATGCGATGATTGGCCCATGCCATGCTAGGTGCCGTATTGCGATGAATAGGTTCCGCCAATATTCGTTCTGCAGGAACCTCAGGCAACTGTTCCTTTACCAGTTGAACATATTCTTCATTTGTGTTGATAAATATATGGTCGGCAGGCACGATCTTTGCCATACGGTCAAAGGTTTGCTGAAGCTGGGTGCGCCCCACTCCAAAGAAGTCGACAAACTGCTTCGGATAGTTGCTGCGGCTGCAAGGCCAAAGTCTGCGGCCCTTACCTCCTGCCAATATCACACAATAATTATTTCCGTTACTCTTCATATCTTGAGTCTAATATTTTGTTGGTTTTCTAAATTCATCTGTAAAGTTAGTGATTATCCGTGAAAGTGCCAAAGATTTTCTTGAAATTTAATAAAGTGGACTATAAAAACAACAAAAATTTAATGTTTCTGCATCAAAAATGCATTTTTCGAAAAAAAAGTTCCCAAAAAGTTTGTCAGTTCAAAAATTATTAGTACCTTTGCAACCGCAAATAAGCTAAGTGGTATTTGCCCAGATGGCGGAATCGGTAGACGCGCTGGTCTCAAACACCAGTGGAGCAATCCATCCCGGTTCGATCCCGGGTCTGGGTACCAAGATGGAGAGAAGTTCACTTCTCTCCTTTTTTCGTTTATATACCTTATTATTATATATGCACTTATAACATCATTATATATCCGCTTATATCTTATCATACCCCCCACTTCACGAAAACGTTTACAGCGATTTCTTTAGAATAAGTCTTTCTATTTTTGGCTTTTCAAAAGATAATACTTATCTTTGCAGAAGAAATAACTTATATATAATAACCCAACAAACCGAAAAAATAGATGAAGAAATTTTTTAGCATGGTATGTGCTTGCTTGTTGGCGCTAAGTGCCCAGGCAACAGACATCAAGAAGTATGATGCTCTTTACGAAAATCTACCATTCCAGATGGAGAAGGTGACTCGTCCGCAATTCCCAGCCAATGAGGTAAATCTCAAAGACTTTGGTGCTATTGGCGATGGCTCTTCTCTCTGTACCACAGCCTTTGCCAAGGCTATCGATGCGCTGACTCAGAAAGGCGGCGGTAAACTCATCGTTCCACAGGGCGTATGGTTCACAGGTCCTATCGTATTGAAGAGCAACATCAACCTGCATCTCGAAAAAGGTGCTGTTATCCTTTTCTCACCAGACGATGCCCTCTACCCTTTTATAGAAACATCGTTCGAGGGTCTGGATACACGCCGCTGCCAGTCGCCTATCTCAGGTCATCATCTTACCAACGTGGCAATTACCGGTCAAGGTTGCATTGACGGAAACGGAGAATACTGGCGCCCATTGAAGAAGCAGAAGGTTACCGCTGCACAGTGGAAGCAGATTACTTCACGTGGCGGTGCATTCAAGAGAGCCGATTACTGGTTCCCATCAGAAGGTGCATTGAAGGCAGACAACAGTGCCAACATGAATGTGCCTAAAACTCCAGCTTCAGAAGAAGAATGGAATGAGATCAAGCGTTTCCTCCGCCCTGTAATGATCAGTCTCGTAAACTGCAAGAACGTTTGGCTTAATGGTGTCATCTTCCAGAATTCACCTGCATGGAACATCCATCCGCTGATGTGCGAGAACGTTCTTATAGAAGATGTATTGGTTCGCAACCCTTCATACGCTCAGAATGGTGACGGTCTTGACCTGGAGAGCTGCAAGAATGCACTTATCGTCAACTCTACTTTCGATGTAGGCGATGACGGTATCTGTATCAAGAGCGGTAAGGATGCTGACGGAAGAAAGCGCGGCATTCCTTGCGAGAATGTCATCGTAAACGGCTGTACCGTATTCAAGGGTCATGGCGGTTTCGTTGTTGGTAGCGAGATGAGCGGTGGTGTAAAGAATATCAAGGTGAGCGACTGCCAGTTCCTCGGCACCGATGTAGGTCTCCGTTTCAAGAGTACCCGCGGTCGTGGTGGTATAGTAGAGAATATCTACATCGACAACATGTCTATGTTTGATATTCAGACAGATGTCATCACCTTCGACCTTTACTACGGTGGCAAGTCTGCCGTTGAGGTTCTCAACGATGGCGATGAGGCTAAGAGCCAGAAGGTACAGAAGTTCAAGGTAGACGAGACAACACCTTGCTTCCGCAATATCGACATCAATCATGTCATCTGCCGCACAGCCCGTCGTGCAGCTTACTTCAACGGTCTCCCAGAGATGCCGGTAAGCAATATCCACATCAAGGATATGGAGGTAAACAATGCCCAGCAGGGTATTGTCATCAACCGTACCGATGGCGTGAAACTTGAGAACATCAAGGTAAGTGCAAAGACCCACACCTTCGATGCCAAGAACTCAAAGAATGTAACTGTCAACGACAAGACATATAAGAAGATTGACGAGAAGGGTATTACCCTCGATTTCTAATCTCGTTCTGACAAGAAAAGACAGATAAGAATATCGCCGTATCTGTCAGAAGCAACAAAGAAGAAACAGGCTGTTGGAGCACAAAGTTCCGACAGTCTGTTTTTAGTTTTATCAGCAATATTTCCTTACGAGGCTACACTTTTTAACCAAAAGAGAAAAAAATCACGCTTTTCCTTAAAATAATTCAGATTTTTCTTGGAAGTCTTAAATCTTTTTTATACCTTTGTAGGCGATAAATAAAGATGCAACCTAGAAATTTAAACTTAAGAAACTTTCCTCTTGGATTCTTTTATATAGATTCAGCCGAAGTTTTTCCCTGATGTTAGAAGATGCAATAAATAATTTAAGAAAATTCTGGTAATAGGCTCCTATATATTATATAATAATGTGTAGCATGCTTAAAGGCCTAATTTACATAAACAAAAACAAATAGTAAAATTTTAAAAGTTAGTTACATGGTGAACGCAATCAAAAAATTGTGTAAAGTCTGCCTAGTAACGACAATGGTGTTAACACCATCTTCTGTCCTCGCACAGAATGTCGTGAAAGGTACCGTGCTGGACGCAAACAACGAGCCAGTGATCGGAGCATCTGTCATTGAAAAGGGCAACCCTAAGAATGGCACAGTTACTGACCTCGATGGTAATTTTACGCTCAACCTGAAAGCAGGCAAGACTGCCGTTATCTCTTACATCGGTATGGTGGCACAAGAGGTAAAAGTGGGGGAGATTGTCTGAAAACCCATAGCAGCCAAAATGTCTCCTAATATTTCTTATTGTTAACACTTTATCTTTGGTTTTCTCGAAATATTTTCGTAACTTTGTAGCTATCAAACATTTATCGCTTATGAAGTACATTAAAGGTGAAGATAGAAGACAATACGTATTGTTTCCGGCTTGTCTGGACGAGTACATCGAGCAGGATAATCCCGTTCGCTACATTGATGCGTTTGTAGATAGCCAGGATTTAGAAGAACTCGGCTTCAATCATACTAAACGTGAGGCTCCTGGAAATGGTGGACGACCTTCATATGACCCTTCAGACATATTGAAACTACTCATTTATGGTTATTTCAATTCTATCCGTTCTTCTCGAAAGTTGGCCAAAGCGTGCGTTGTCAATATCGAGGTTATGTGGCTTTTAAGCAAGGTAACCCCTGACTTTCGTACAGTTTCTGATTTCCGAAAGGATAATTTGAAGCCTATCAAGAAAGTTTTTAAATCATTGAATAAGCAGTTGGATTCCTTTGGACTCTTCAGCCATTCTTACTTATCTATTGATGGTAGTAAGTTCAAGGCTGTAAATTCAAAGGATAACAACTTTACTCTCAATAAGCTTGATGATCGTATTGCCCGTCTTGAAGCGCATGAGCGTCAGTACTTGGAGGATTTGGAAAAGAACGACTTCGATGATGAACGTAAGTTTGGCAGGGATGAAACCGAGCTTAATCTGGAGGTGGTTCAGAAGCGTCAGGCGGATTACAAAGAATATCGTAATCAACTGGAGGAAAGTGGAGAGAAACAACTTTCACTCACAGATCCTGATTCTAAGTTGATGAAGTTCAATGACGGTTTTAACGTTGGCTATAATGTACAGACAGCCGTCGAGGCAGACAGTCATCTGATAGCCACCTACAATGTTACCACCAATCCTACTGATCATGGCGAAATTACGGAAACACTGACTGAGGCCAAGAATGATTTGGAACATGAAATAGTAGAAGTTGTTGCCGACAAGGGTTATCAGGATCCAAAAGACATGGCAAACGCTTTGGCTGCAGGAATCATCCCTAATGTAATACAGCGAGATGGCGATGATGTTGCTGAAGTAGAGTTTGAATATGTAGAAGCTACCGTAACAGATGATATGCTAAACAGCAAAAAGCCCGAGAATCTCGAAACTTGCCTTAAGGCTGGCAAAATACCGACTGCCTATGCAGGCATCCTTGACTCTCCCCAAATTGGTGTTCGTAAATCCTACGAATGTACGGCATCAAGTAATATAAAGGAAATGTCTGATGAGGAACTCAAACAGCTTGCGCTGCAAGGCTACTTTGTTAGAGATGCTGCTAAGAATTTAGTGTATTGTCCGCAGGGCTCTATATTACGTCAGAAGTCCTTAAAGAAGGATGGTCGTATCCGTTATTGCAATAAGTTGGCTTGCAAAAAATGCTCGCATAAGTGTACTAAAGCAGCATTTAAAGAAGCAGACTTCAACAAGGATACTCTCGTGATGAAAGCTCAGAATTACAAGGTAGACTCCAGTAATCATCAGGAAGACCAGGAACCTCCTAAGACTAAGATGAAACGAGAAGTTAAAGAACACAAGATTGTGACATACAAACTTCATTTAGACAAGAAGAAGATGGCGCAAAGAATGTGTCTCTCAGAACATCCTTTTGGAACGATGAAGAGAACCTTAGGGGCGTATTATTTTTTATTGAAAACGAAGGTTAAGGTGGAGGCCGAAATGGCCCTCATCTGCCTCTCCTATAACATGCGTAGAGCCATCTCTATGCTTGGCGTTCCACAATTGATCGCAAAGATGGCATAAGGGGAAGAAGGAGGTCCCCACAACTTAATTTTTAGACCTCCTATCACTTATTTTCGCTCGATTTGAGCACATCAATTATGAATTTTATTAGAAATCGAAATTTTAGAGCTGGTCCCCAGACTAGCTTAGAGGGCTTTATATGCCCTCAAAACAGTGATAAACAGCAGAAAATCAAGGTTTTCGGACGGTCTGGGGGGGGCAAGCCCAAACCATCGTATTGAAGGATGACAACAGTCAGCTCAACGAAGTTGTCGTTGTCGGTTATACAAGTAAAGCCCGCAAGGACCTCACCGGTTCTGTAGGTTCTATTTCTGGAGCAAAACTGTCTGTAGTTCCTGTAACTTCTGCAGCGGTAGCACTTCAGGGTAAAATTGCCGGTGTGCAGGTTACCACAGCCGATGGTGACCCAGGTGCAGATGTCAACATCCGTATCCGTGGTGCCGGTTCTGTAACACAGAGCAATGAGCCTCTTTATATTGTTGATGGATTCGAGGCTCCAAACATCAATGATATCCCTCCATCAGATATCGCTTCTATCGACGTTTTAAAAGATGCTTCCCTTACAGCTATCTATGGTGCTAAGGGTGGACGTGGTGTTGTGATTGTCACCACCAAGAGTGCTGCTGCCGGTAAGGTTACTGTAGGATTCAACGGCCGTCTTTCTGTCAGCAAGCTTTCTAAGAAACTGGATTTGATGAATGCAGAAGAGTTTGCAAACTATCAGTGGGACCGCGCTGCTGCTGGTTCTACCCGTGGTTCTGCGGCAAAATACTTCCGCAACAACTTTGGTAACCCTGCCGACCTCGATCTTTACAAGCGAGCAACTACACATGATTGGCAAGACGAGGTGATGGGTGAAACTCCTCTCAATTACTCTGCCAACGTAACAGTTGGAGGTGGTAGCGACAAAATCCGTTTCAACACATCTTTAACCCAGAGTGAAGATAAGGGTATTATCCTTGGTTCAGGTGTTCGCCGTACCAACTTGAACATGAAGTTGGATGTCAACATCTCAAAGAAGTTGACTCTTAAGTTCAACCCTAAGATTTCTTATCGCCGTGATACAGGTGCCGGTGGTGACAACATCGGTTCCGGTGGTATTATTGACGTATTGAAATACCGTCCGATGAATGGTTTGCGCGAATTTGCTTTCTGGGACCCTACAACTGTAGATCCTGATGAAGAGGCAAACTTCTCATATACCAATCCTAAGAACGACATCATGACCAATGTCCAGAAGAAACATAGCTACAGCGTTTCTAACCAGGCTGCCATCATCTGGACTCCTATCAAGGGATTGACTTTCCAATCAAATGTTTCATACTCGTTCTCATTTAGCGACAAGAACCGTTTCTTCGGTCCATTGACCAAGACCGGACTTGGTAATAACAAATTGCCTGTTGCTCAGATTACCAATACTCATAAAGAGTCATACACATGGAATAATACTTTGAGCTATGACTGGTCTTTCAACAAGGAGCACAACTTCAACGCTCTGATTGGTCAGGAAATCCAGAATTCCCAGACCAAGGAAACCTATCAGGCTAACCGTTACTTCCCTCGCGAAATAGCTGCAGAGAAGGCTTTCAATAACATGGGCTTAGGTACTCCTTATGAGTCTTCATCCAGTTTGTCTACTCCAAACAGAACAGCTTCGTTCTTTGGTCAGTTGGGATACAACTTCAAGCATCGCTACTTGGCATCATTCACATTCCGTGCCGATGGTTCTACCAAGTTTGCACCAGGAAGCCAGTGGGGTTACTTCCCTTCTATCTCAGGTGCCTGGGTATTGTCTGAAGAGTCTTGGATGAAGAATATCAAATGGATCAACAACCTGAAGATTCGTGCCGCATTCGGCTTAACCGGTAACAATAGCATTGATGACGACATGTGGCGTTATCTCTATGCCGTAAGCTCTACTGGCGGACCTGGATTTGGCGAATCAACAGAGAATGGTGACCAATATTACGCTTTTGGTAACGGCAACAAGCTGACCAACGAAAAGATTAAGTGGGAAACTGTTATCACCCGAAACTTAGCAGCAGACATCACTCTGTTTGACAACCGTCTGACCATTACTCCTGAGGTTTACTGGAACACAACCCGCGATTTGCTTTACAAATCAGAGGTTGCTACAACAACAGGTTACAACACCCAGATGCGCAACATCGGTAAGGTTACCAACAAGGGTGTTGAGCTGAGCGTAAGTTATGACATTCTTCGTGGCAAAGACTATGTCCTGACAGGAAACTTGTCTTTGGGTTCCAACAAGATGAAAGTCATCAAGCTGAACGAAACCGACAATGTTATCTGGAGTAACAATAGCCGCTGGTCTTCTTCTAACCTCGTTTCAACCAATGACTACTGCATCAAGGTAGGCGACGAAGTAGGTATCATCTATGGCTATGTATATGACGGCTTGTACTCTGGCGATGAATTCACATACGATCCAAACCAGAACTTCCTGGCTATTCCTAAGAGTGAGCCATGGACCGATGAGAATGGCGTACAGCATAAGAAAACCGTAAGCATGGATGGCGTATTCAATGACAGCCAGAGCGGTACTGCTACCTTGCCAGGTAAGATCAAGTTCAAGGATCTGAATGACGATGGCGTTATTGATGAGAAAGACCGTACCCAGATTGGCCATACTACTCCTCGCGTACAGGGTGGTTTCGGTTTAAGCGGACAATGGAAGAACTTCGACTTCGCAGCAAACTTCAACTACATGCTCGACTTCGATATTGTCAATGCAACTTCTTACGCATTGTCTTCTTCTGTAAAGGACAGCAAGACATTCAATAATGTTCTCAGCAAGTTCGCCAGCAACAGTTGGCGCTACACACGCCCATCTGATCATGAGAACCTGTACAAGAACTATTATCTGGATGGAGCTACAGAAGAGTATCTGGCACAGAATGCCGGTGCAACACTCTGGAACCCTGCAGACGTAACCAACAACGTATTGCACTCATATTTCGTAGAGGATGGTTCTTTCCTGCGTTGTCAGGATATAACTATCGGTTATACTCTTCCTCACAAGCTGACTGCAAAATGGGGTATGTCTAAGTTACGCTTCTATGCCAGCTGCTCAAACCTCTTCATCATTACAGGTTACTCAGGCTATGACCCTGAAGTTGACCTTATGACAAGTTTGACTTGTGGTATGGACTACAACCGTTACCCACGTAACCGCAGTTTCGTATTCGGTGTTAATGTGAACTTCTAGTATCTAAAAAATTGAGATATATGAAATTAAAATATATATTAATGGCGGGATTGGCTTGCGCCACATTTGCATCTTGTAACGATTATCTTGATGTAGATACCCCGTCTAAGTACGATGACAAATATGTCTTCGGAACAGAAACAGAAATTAATCGTGCGCTCAACGGCGTATATGCGCAGTTGCTCAACAGCAATTTGTATGGTGAGAATTTCCTGACCAATTTCTGCTTTAACAGTGACGTTGATTTTTCAACCAACTCATCAGAAACTCCAGCAAGTGGTGCTTTCCGTCGTTTTGACTGTACAAGTGATGCCAGCCAGCTCAAGAAGACCTGGGATGCTGCCTATATGGGTATTGAGTATGCCAACAACTTCATCTACCAGTTAGAGAACAGTCCTGTTTATAAAGCAGGCAATGCTAACTGCGAGCAGATGCTAGGAGAAGCTAAGGTGATTCGTGCCATGTTCTACAACGACCTGGTAGACTTGTGGGGCGATGTTCCATTTACCTTCACTCCTACTTCAGAAAAGAAGGATTACGTAACTCCTATTGTCAGCCGTGACGAGATTCGCACAAAGTTGATAGAAGATTTGCGTGAGGCTGCTCCTAAGATGAGCTATGCCCGCAAGCTTGACAATACCATCGAGCATGTTTCCAAGGAAGCATGTTGGGCTATGATTGCTCGTTTGGCTCTTTCTGCAGGAGGCTACTCTTTGCGTCCTGACAAGCAAGATGCAACAAATCATGGTGTGATGCAGCGCCCTGAAAACTACAAGGAGTTCTATACAATTGCCAGAAACTATGCAGACTCTGTTATCAAGTCAAATACCCATCATTTGACAAAGTCATACAGAAATGTATTCATCGACGAATGTAACTTTGTTGTAGACAATTCAGACGACCCAATCTTTGAGATTCCTTTTACCAAGGAAAACTCAGGCTCTATCGGTTATATACAAGGTCCAGCAGCCAGTTTAAGTTCCGGTTATTCCATTGCTCCAAACGTATGGGGTGAAACCAAGGGAAGTGCTCAGGTAAGTGCATTCTATGGCTACTCTTTCAACGAGAAAGACCTGCGCCGTGATTACGTTATTGGTATGTGGAGTTATTCTAACCAAGGTGATACCCTCTGTGTTCCAGCTATCAGAGCCGATTATACTCTGTATAACAACAAGTGGTCTAAACTCTGGTCAAACAGCGGAAACTTCACCAACTATAGTGGCGGTAACACCGGTATCAATTACCCTTACCTTCGCTACGCCGATGTTCTACTGATGTTTGCTGAAGCAGACAATGAACTGAACGATGGTCCTACTGATGCAGCCAAGGAAGCCCTCAAGACTGTTCGTCGCCGTGCTTTTGAATCAACAGACTGGAGTAAGGAAGTTGATGCATACGTAGATTCTGTAAGCCAGGCTGGTGTTGGTGAAAGATACAATACAGCCAAGAAGGCATTCTTGCGTGCGGTATTGAATGAGCGCAAATGGGAATTCGCCGGTGAGAACATGCGCTGGAAGGACCTGGTTCGCAACAACATGTACTCAGAGGTTCTTTACTACACTTTCCTCCGCTATTATGGTGTTGGAGAAAATGCAGGTGGTACCAGCCAATATCTCGATGCTGTTGAGATGTACGACTTCGGCGTAGAAGCTGGCAGATACAATGATCTCCCTGTAGACTTGTATTACCGCCGCATAGCAAACCCAAAGAATACTTCCATCTTCCCTAACACAGCGATGGAAATTCTGGAAATTGCCAATCCATATAATACGCTTGAGCGTAAACCAATTGACCCTGAAGACATCACAAACGATGAATACAAGTGGCAGAAAAAGGAAAATAACTTTGGATGGTGGAGCGAAGGCGATGGTACTCCAACTAACCAGTGCCTCTACTCTCTGTATGGCTTCATGCGTGGTGACGCACAAGGACAGCCTGCATTGGTACAGAACAATGGTCAGCTGAGCCCAATCGGTTCTGCCAACGCAGAAATGACATCAGACAAACTGCCTGTTGTACGTTACATCCTACCTATTCCAAATGCCGCAATCCAGCGTAGTGGTGGCACTTACAAGAATTATTATGGTTACGCTAATTAATGATTAAACAGGACATAACAATGAAAAAATATTTATTATATACTATCATGCTTCTGAGTGCGTTGTCATTCGATTCCTGCAAAGATGATGACACCGTAAGCGCAGAGGACCAGCGTGAGTTCATGACCATGTTCCGTAAGGACGACAATACAGGTCGTGGAGATAGCGATCCTTACAATTCTCAGACTATTACAGTAAATGGTCACAACAACAGTGTCCACCTATACTGGTATGGAGTAGATGACTGCAAAGGCTACGAGATTAAATATGCACTCCAGCCAAATGTTTCATCAGGTCTGGCAGAAGATTGGGAAAATCCTGAAAAAATCGTTTTCGATACAATCGTAGGTCCTGACAAACTCGACATTATCTTCAACAATCTGGAATACTCTACAGATTACCGCTTTGCCATCCGTACACTTTCCAAGAAAGGTGAAGCCTACAACTCTAAGTGGTATGGTTATGGAGATGGTCGCCATTGGGCAGAATATTTCGGACTAACTACCGGTAACCGTTATCCTGTACCAGAGGTTATTACCCAGAGTGCTCCTACCAAGAACTCAGTGCGCATCTATCTGAATAAATCATATACAGATGCTGTAGCCGACTGGAAAGCCAGTGAAAGTGATCCTGATGAGTTTACCAAAAACTTCCAGGTTGAAGATGATAAATTCGTTATGCAGAAACTGACAGTAGCTGCATCATCAGAAAATCCACAAGCAAAGGTACCAGCAGAATGGGCTAACCATGAGATTACAGATGAAGACATCGAACGCGGTTACTTTGATATTGAAGGATTGGACGAAAGTAGCGTATACATCATCAATGTTGAGAATGAGAACGTGCCTGTAAAGGTAGATGCTGTTTACAACACACTCTCTGTACGTACAGATGGCGAGGTAGGAGAACCTGTTCTTATCAAGCACGAAGTTACTGCTGTTGATACATTGAGTGACAAGAGTAAAACTGTAGACGTATCTAAGTGGAATGCCATGCGCCTTGATGAAGTCTTTACTGACTATGTCAAGAACAACAAACTTGCCGAAGGTACTGTTTTCGAGCTTGAAGGTGGTAAGACTTACTACTTCAGAGACAACATGAGTCTCTCTAAGGGCTTCACTCTCCGTACAAAGCCTGAAGATATTGCTGCTGGCAAGGGACGCGCAAAGGTTTACATGGGTGGTTTGTGGACAGAAAACAATGCTCCTAAGAGCAACAACTTCATGTTTGGACGCCAGCCACAAAGCGGTGAAGCATTTACTCTCTTCGTAAAATCTCTGATTTTCGAAGACATTGATTTCGACTGTCCTTTGGCAGAATTCTTCAATGGAGGTGTAAATGGTACAGGTAACTACTTCATCAACATGTACTCTAACGGTATGGCAATTACCTTGCAGTCATTTGAGGTTAGAAACTGTAGCTTCCAGCACATGGTTCGTGGTTTCATCCGTGTACAGGGTTCTAAGATCAAGAAGTTCGAGAAGGTAATCGTTGAGGGTTGCGACTTCTACAACTGCGGTTACTACGATAACAACGGTCGTGGATATGCATGGGTTGCAGGTGACGGAAAGCAGCCTAAGTCAAATATCTTCAACAATATGACATTCCGCAACAACACATTCTATGACAGTCCTCGTACCTGCCTCTTCACAGATAATGGTAAGAATCTGGCTTGGAACGATAATATCACATACAATATTACGCTCGAGAACAATACATTCGTAAACTTCTCTACACGTAGTTCTGGCCGTCAGCTCTTTGACTTGAGATACTTGCCAGGTGGTTCTAAGATTACTGTCAAGAACAACTTGTTCATCTTGACCAAGGAAGAGGCTGATACCCGTAACCTCTATCAGGGTGGTATGGATATCCGTACTATCAATGGTTCTGGTATTGCCATCTTTGACATTGAGAACAACTGGTCTACCAATAACAATCTGACTGCCGGTCAGGTGTTCACTGGTGGTGCATTCAATGCAAAGAAGAACTCTGCCGGTAAGTGGCCAAGCATGCTTGTAAATGGTGCAGAGGCAGCTATGGTTACTCCAGATGACATTTCAGCTACTGAACTGATGATGGATCCTAATCCAAAGAACTATGAGAATGGAGCTGATCCTACAAAACGTCACTGGCATGACAATATGGATGGACTCTACTATAAGAATACCGATAAAGTTAAGAACTCAAAGATTTACAAATTGGGTATCGGTGCTTCTAAATGGAGAACTAACATCAAGTAATTATATTATCAGATATACATATTTAATAAAAAACAAAGAGGGCGAGCCTGTGAAGGTTCGTCCTCTTACTTTTTTATCAAAACTGCCCTAAAAAATGAAGCAGGCTTCGATGGCAAACGAAGCCTGTTTCATTGACCATCGAAGCCTGTTTCATTAGCCATCGAAGCCTGTTTCATAAAAAGGGGCATATCTGCAGGCTCTAATCCTTGAAATCTATACTCAATTCTCCAGTGCCTAAAAGATTATAGCTCATACGATGATAAGGCGTAACACCAAATTCCCTGATGGCAGCACGATGCTTCTTGGTAGGATAGCCCTTGTTGCCTTTCCAATCGTATTGTGGGTATTCTTCTGCCAGCGCATCCATGTAATCATCACGATAGGTCTTGGCAAGGATGCTTGCCGCAGCTATCGCCATATACTTGCCGTCGCCTTTTACGATGGTTGTATAAGGCAAATCCTTATAGGGTTTGAAACGGTTGCCATCCACGATAACTGCTTCCGGACGAACCTTGAGCTGGTCCAGGGCACGGTGCATAGCCAGAAAACTGGCGTTGAGGATATTGATTTTATCGATTTCTTCGGGAGTAACAATGCCCACGGCCCAAGCTACAGCATCACGCTCTATCTGCTCGCGGAGCGCCTTGCGCTTCTTATCTGTGAGCTTCTTACTGTCGTTCAATTCGGCATTCTGATAACCGGGCGGAAGGATAACGGCTGCTGCATATACGCTGCCTGCCAGACATCCTCTGCCAGCCTCATCGCAGCCAGCCTCTACCATATCCTTATAATAATGACTTTCTAACATAATTATGATGAATTTTACGTTTATCTCTTCACTCTTCACCTCTATTCTGTAGCCGCCTAATTATAGGGCAGTTACAAAGATAAGAGCATTTCAACTCTTCACCAACTCTTCACCTACTCTTCACCTACTCTTCACCTACTCTTCACCCTCATAGCACCAGGCGGTGAAGAGAGGGTGAAGAGTGGATGAAGAGTCAGAGCGTCTCTTCAGCGCATAAGTACCAGTATAGCAACACGTTACAACAAAAGGGTGAAGAGTGAAGAGTATTTGGGCATTCCAACCTTTACTTTCTAACTCAAGTTTTGCTCCACACGCCCTGAAAGGGCAGAAGCTCCTAGCCCAGGGCATCGCCCTGGGTTATTATGGACGCAAACCTGTCGCCCTGTAAGGGCAAAAGCTTTAAAACTCCAGACAAAACATAAAGCTTTTGCCCTTACAGGGCGCCTTGCTGATTGCTATTATACCCAGGGCGCTGCCCTGGGCTAGGAGCTTTTGGGCCTTCAGCCCGTACTTAAACCACATGCGAAACTTCAGTTTCTGATAACTGCCAAACGCAAACAGCCAACTGTCCGCAGTAGCGCCAGTTGGCTGTTCTTTGCTTGCCAGTGGGTTGTCTTTCGCTCGCCAGTTGGCTAAATAAGGCTTTTACGTGCGCTGTAAACGGCTAAAATGTTTTTTTCTTAGAACATCATAGCCACTCGTTTTACGCCCGCTACAAGCGCATCTATTTCTTCCTTTGTATTATATAGGGCAAAGCTGGCACGAACGGTGCCGAGAATACCATAGCGGTCCATCAAAGGCTGAGCGCAATGATGACCGGTACGTACAGCGATGCCCAGACGGTCGAGCAAGGTGCCCATATCCATGTGATGAATATCACCAACCAAGAAGCTGACAACGGCATCTTTGCCCTCCTGTTCACCAAAAAGTCTGATTCCATCGATGGTTCGCATCTGCTCCATACAGTAGCGGGTGAGTTCCTGCTCGTGCTTGGCAATGTTATCCATGCCGAGCACAGAAACATAATCGATGGCTTTTGCCAGACCGTGGGTAGCTACATAATCAGGAGTACCAGCCTCGAACTTGAAAGGCAACTTCTCGAAAGTAGTCTTTTCGAAACTTACACTCTCAATCATTTCGCCACCGCCCTGATAAGGAGGCAACTTGTCGAGCCATTTCTCCTTGCCGTAAAGCACACCGATACCGGTAGGACCATAAATCTTATGTCCGCTGAAAGCGAAGAAATCGCAATCCATATCCTGTACATCCACTGCGAAGTGAGGAGTACTCTGAGCGCCATCCACCATGACAGGCACATCATGCTCATGAGCTATCTTAATCATCTCTTTTACCGGATTCACCGTACCGAGCACGTTGCTCACCTGGGCAATGCTCACGATTTTGGTGCGTTCGGTAAATAAATTGGCGAATTCATCGAGGTTAATCTCACCTTTATCGTTAATAGGGATTACACGGATGGCGATTCCCTTCTTGGCAGCCTGCAACTGCCAAGGCACAATATTGGAATGATGTTCCATGGTAGAGATAATCACCTCGTCGCCCTCGCTCATAAAGGCATCGCAGAACGATGAAACCACGAGATTCAGACTCTCGGTAGTACCGCGGGTAAAGATGACTTCCTCAACCTTAGGCGCATTGATAAACTTGCGCACAGTTTCGCGGGCTGCCTCATGTAGGTCGGTGGCCTGCTGAGAGAGATAGTGAACACCACGATGCACATTCGCATTTACATTGAGATACTCGTCGCGCATGGCATCGAGCACGCACAATGGCTTCTGCGTGGTTGCCGCATTATCCAGATACACCAATGGCTTATCATAGACCTTTCTCGATAAAATCGGGAAATCTGCTCTTACTTGATTGATATCATACATAATTTTAAGAAGTTAAGAAGTTAAGGAGTTAAAGAAGTTAAGACATCGGTAAATCTGTCTTCAAAAGGAATCTCAAACAATATAACAATTGTCTTAACTCCTTTAACTTCTTAACTCCTTTAACTACATAATTATCTACTTGCAAAGCTTGCAGCCCTCGCACTTATTGAGTTCACCACGGAATCGCTTCTCTACGAGATGATGCAGGCGATCGCGCAATGGCTCCAGCTCCATCTTGTCGATGACTTCGTTGATAAATGCAAACTGAAGGAGCAACTTAGCCTCCTCGCGGCTCACACCACGCTGCTGCATATAGAACAATGCGGCATCGTTGAGCTGACCTACAGTACTACCGTGCGCACACTTCACATCATCGGCATAAATCTCCAGCATCGGTTGGGTGAACATGCGGGCAGTCTTCGTAGCACAGAGGTTCTGGTTGGTTTCCTGAGAAATAGTCTTCTGGGCACCATGACGAACCAGCACTCTACCGGCAAAAGCACCACGTGCCTCACCATCGAGTACATACTTATAAAGCTCGTTGCTGGTACAATGACCCACCTGATGATCGATGAGCGTATTGTTGTCAACCACCTGGTTCTTGTCGGCAATCACACAACCATTGCAGAAGCACTCAGCTCCCTCGCCCTTGAATACGAGGTCAAGACGGTTGCGGGTAATACCGTTATGAAGCGTGATGACGTTATGGTTTACACGGCTGTTAGCCTGCTGCTCGATATAAACGTTGCTGACACGGCTGTTCTTGTAATGAGTCTCCTCCAGGCAATAGAGGTCGAGACTGGCATTCTCGCCTACAAATGCCTCGATAACCTGAGTAGCGAGGAAGTTCTTGTCATCGGCTGCATGGTCGCAGAAGAGGAACTTAGCCTCAGCACCCGGTTCCATCACGATGAGAACACGGCGGTTCACCATCAAATCTACATCCGAACGGAGAATATTGATGACCTGAATGGTTCGCTCCACCTTTACATTCTTTGGAACATAAATCAGCAAACCATCCTGTGCCAGGAATGTATTCAATGCGGTGATGCCATCTTCATCGGTTTTGGCAATCTTGGCATAGTATTTCCCGATGAATTCAGGGTTTTCTGCAGCAATCTTGTTCAAAGAATCCACGATAACACCCTCTGGCAACTCTACCTTTGGCAATGCTTTGTTATAAAAAGCATCGTTTACAACGAAGTAGAGCGAAGTGCTCAGATTAGGCACATCGCAGCGGAAAGCCTCGTATGGATCTACCGGAATTTCCAGACGGTTCAAGTTCAAGCCATAGTCTGGCTCGAAGATGGCGCTCATATCTGTGTACTTGTATCTTTCTATCTTTCGGGAAGGGAAGCCCAAGCGACGGAAGTCCTCGAATGCTGCATCGCGCACCGCATTGAGCACCTCAGCACTGTTCTTCTTGATTATTCTCGAAGAAGACTGATACAAGTCTAAATATTGTTTTTCTGAATGCATAGCCATCCTCCTAATTATTTCTCATCTACTTCAGCCTTGATCCAGTCGTAGCCACGAGCCTCAATCTCCTTGGCAAGTTCAGGACCGGCAGTCTTCACGATTCTACCCTTATAGAGTACGTGAACCACACTTGGCTTAATCATATCGAGCAGACGCTCGTAGTGAGTGATGACGATGGCAGATGTCTTGTCGGTATGCATCTTGTTCACACCATCTGCTACAATACGCATCGCATCCACGTCGAGACCAGAGTCGGTTTCATCGAGAATAGAAAGCTTTGGCTCCAGCATAGCCATCTGGAAAATCTCGTTGCGCTTCTTCTCACCACCCGAGAAACCTTCGTTTACTGAACGGCGAGCCAACTTGCTGTCCAATTCCACCAACTCGCGCTTCTCACGCATCAGCTTCATGAATTCGCTTGTGTTCAATGGTTCCAACCCCTGATACTCACGCTTGGCATTGATAGCCGCACGCATGAAGTTGGTCATGGATACGCCAGGAATCTCCACCGGATACTGGAAAGAGAGGAACAAGCCTTCACGGGCACGGTCCTCTGGCTTCATATCCAGAAGGTTCTTGCCGTTGAAGATAGCCTCGCCCTCGGTTACGGTATAGAGAGGGTTACCTGTAAGCACAGCGCTCAAGGTTGACTTACCGGAACCGTTAGGTCCCATGATAGCATGTATCTCACCATCGTTGATAGTCAGGTTGATACCTTTCAATATTTCTTTGCCTGCAATAGTTGCATGCAGATTCTTTACCTCTAACATAATTTTAGTCATTTTTTATCGATTTCATCGAGAATTATGATAACTATCCTACGGTTCCTTCGAGTGAAACACTCAGGAGTTTCTGTGCCTCAACGGCAAACTCCATAGGCAACTTGTTAAGCACATCCTTGGCATAACCGTTTACGATCAAGCCGACAGCCTCCTCGGTAGGAATACCTCGCTGATTGCAATAGAAGAGCTGGTCTTCTGAAATCTTCGAGGTAGTTGCCTCATGCTCGAACACGGCTGTGTCGTTATGGGCATCCATATATGGGAAGGTATGCGCTCCACAATCGCTGCCCAGCAACAAAGAGTCGCAGGAACTGTAGTTGCGCGCATTATCGGCATTGGATGTGGCACGAACCAGACCACGATAGGAGTTCTGGCTATGACCTGCCGAAATACCCTTCGAGATGATGGTACTCTTGGTGTTCTTACCCATGTGAATCATCTTGGTACCGGTATCAGCCTCCTGATAGTTGTTGGTAACAGCTACGCTGTAGAACTCAGCTACAGAGTTGTCGCCACGCAAGATACAGGAAGGATACTTCCAGGTAATCGCAGAACCCGTCTCTACCTGAGTCCAGCTCAACTTAGAGTTCACACCGCGCAAGTCGCCTCGCTTGGTTACCAGGTTCAGCACACCACCCTTACCATGCTCATCACCAGGATACCAGTTCTGAACGGTAGAGTATTTCACCTCAGCATTATCCTTGACGATAATCTCTACGATAGCCGCATGGAGCTGGTTCTCATCACGCATCGGCGCTGTACATCCCTCCAGATAAGAAACATAAGCATCATCATCAGCGATAATCAATGTACGCTCAAACTGACCGGTGTTACGGGCATTGATGCGGAAGTAACTGCTCAATTCCATCGGACAGCGGACGCCCTTAGGAATATAAACGAATGAGCCATCACTGAATACGCAACTGTTCAAGGCTGCATAAAAGTTATCACGATAAGGAACTACAGTTCCCAGATACTCTCTTACCAAATCAGGATGCTCCTTCACAGCTTCTCCGATACTGCAGAAGATGACGCCCTTCTCACGGAGTTTCTCCTTGAAAGTAGTCTTCACCGACACAGAGTCCATGATGGCATCTACGGCGGTACCGCTCAAAGCCAGACGCTCCTCCAGAGGAATACCGAGTTTGTCGAATGTCTTCTCCAACTCAGGATCAATCTCCTTGTTCTTCGGCTTCTTTGCCAAAGGGTCGGCATAGTATGAAATTTCCTGGTAGTCAATAGGTGGCACGTGAACGTGTCCCCACTTTGGCTCCTTGAGCGTCTTCCAGTAATTGTAGGCTTTCAGACGAAATTCGAGCATCCAGTCTGGCTCTCCCTTCTTCTGCGAGATCAGGCGCACAACATCCTCGTTGAGACCCTTTTCTATGATTTCAGTATGTACATCGGTGGTAAAACCATACTCGTATTTCTGGTCTATCACATCCTTGACAACCTGATTCTGTTCTTTCTCTTTCTCTGCCATTGTTATTTAGAATAACCTTTCGTTATTTTAACCCTAAATAGGGATAAGCCGCTGCGGACTCATCCCTACCTTATTATATATATGATAGAGCGAAAAACAAATGAATTCTTCACTTTTCGTTCTTCACTCTTCACTTTATTAAAGCTTCTGCTCTACCTCGATCTCAGTGAAGGTCTCGATAACGTCGCCCTCCTGGATATCGTTGTAGTTGACGAGGCTCAAACCGCATTCCATACCGGTAACCACCTCCTTGACATCGTCCTTGTAACGCTTCAAGGCACCGATTTCAGCAGTACGGATCACGATACCGTCACGGATGACGCGAGCCTTATCCTTAGCGTGCACCTTACCCTCGGTAACGAGACCACCGGCAATAGTACCCACCTTAGAAATCTTGAAGGTCTGCTTAACCTCAACCTGACCGGTAACGATTTCCTTCTTCACCTTGTCGAGCATACCAACCATCGCACTCTTGATATCGTCGATAGCATCGTAGATGATAGAGTATGTGTTGATTTCAACACCCTCACGGTCGGCAGCCTTACGAGCATCGGCAGATGGACGAACCTGGAAACCAACGATGACTGCATCTGAAGCAGATGCCAGCATCACGTCGTTCTCTGAAATCTGACCCACAGCCTTGTTCACCACGTTCACCTGAACCTTCTCGGTAGAAAGCTTGATGAATGAGTCGCTCAAAGCCTCAACAGAACCATCGGTATCACCCTTCACGATAACGTTCAACTCATGGAACTCACCACGTGCGATACGGTGAGAGATATCACCCAGGGTCAAGCGCTTCTGAGTACGCAAGCCCTGCTCACGCTGCAACTGCTCACGCTTGTTGGCGATTTCGCGAGCCTCCTGCTCAGTCTCGATTACGTGGAACTGGTCACCTGCAGTAGGCGCACCATTCAAACCGAGGATGATAGCTGGCTCAGCAGGAGCTGCTGACTTGATGTTGGCATTACGCTCATTGAACATCGCCTTGACACGACCCCAAGAAGTACCAGCGAGTACGATGTCGCCTACCTTCAAGGTACCGTTGGCAACCAATACGGTAGAAACATATCCACGACCCTTGTCGAGAGAAGACTCGATGATGGTACCTGTTGCACGACGGTTAGGGTTAGCCTTCAAGTCGAGCATGTCAGCCTCGAGGAGCACTTTGTCGAGCAAATCGTGAACACCGATACCCTTCTTGGCACTGATTTCCTGGCACTGATACTTACCACCCCACTCCTCAACGAGCAGGTTCATATTAGCCAAGTCCTCACGGATACGGTCTGGGTTAGCACCTGGCTTATCAATCTTGTTGATTGCGAATACCATAGGCACACCGGCAGCCTGGGCATGAGCGATAGCCTCCTTGGTAGTAGGCATCACAGAGTCATCGGCTGCGATAATGATGATGGCGATATCGGTAGCCTGGGCACCACGGGCACGCATGGCGGTAAACGCCTCGTGACCTGGAGTATCCAGGAAGGTAACCTTGCGGCCACTGTTCAGCGTAACACTGTATGCACCGATATGCTGGGTAATACCACCTGCCTCACCGGCAATCACATTGGTATTGCGAATATAGTCGAGCAAAGAGGTCTTACCGTGGTCTACGTGACCCATGACGGTTACGATTGGAGCACGTGGAACCAAGTCGTTCTCATCATCCTCTTCCTCGCTCACGGCCTCCTGAACCTCGGCACTCACGTATTCGGTCTTGAAACCGAACTCCTCAGCTACCATGTTGATGGTCTCTGCATCCAGGCGCTGGTTGATAGAAACCATGATACCTACGCCCATCAGCGTAGAGATAACCTGAGTAACGCTGATATCCATCATCGTAGCCAACTCGCTAACGGTAACGAACTCAGTAAGTTTCAGGATCTTGCTTTCCTTCTGCTCCTGACGAGCCTGATCCTGCAACTTCTCCTGAACAGCCTCACGCTTCTCCTTACGGTACTTAGCACCCTTCTTGTTCTGACTCTTGCTGGTCAAACGTGCAAGAGTCTCCTTAACCTGGCGTGCTACAGCCTCGTCATCAACCTCGATTTGGCGCTGGTTACCGCGGTTGTTGTTATTGCCGCGATTATTATTGTTATTATTTCTGTTGCGGTTTTTGTTCTTCTTGTTATTACCGCCGTTGTTGCCATTACCTCCGCCATTATTCTTAGCTTCGGCATTGATGTCAACACGTTCTTTGTTGATACGAACACGCTTTTTGCGCTCATTGTGCTGTTGAGCCATTTTCTCCTCACGTTCCTTGCGGCGCTCCTCCTTGGTTTTCTTCTTAGGACGAGTACTCTGGTTGAGGGAAGACAAATCTATCTTGCCCAACACCTTAGGCTCATTAGCAGTAAACTTCTTCTCACTCTTGAGAGTAAACACGCTGTTGTCTGCTGCGCCAGCAGAATGCTGTGCAGTTTCATTCTTAGCATGATGATGCTCTTTCTTTCCCTGAGGAGCATTCTGCTTATTCATCTGAGCGTTTGACTGCTGTGATTTCTGATGATTTTCCTGTTTCATTTGCTGTTTATGCTGAGAAGCCTGTTGTGGCTTCTGTTCCTTCTTTTGCTCAGCCTTAGGAGCGTCTTTCTTCTGCTCAGGACTGACGGCAGCAGTCTCAGGCTTTTCCGCAACAGACTCTGCAGCAGGCTTCTTACCGATATTGTCCAAGTCAATCTTTCCCAGCGGCTTATACTGCTGCTGTCCATTAGACTCCAACAAGCTTTCAGCGCGATTGTCCTTCTGCTCTGGCGCACGCTTCTTATCTTTTGCTTTTTTGGTAAAGAGTTTCTCAGCCTGATCACGAACCTCTCTGTCCTGACTGAAGGCATCATTCAATGCCTTGTATTGCTGGTCGGTGAGTTTGAAGCTCGGTTCTGCCTTGACATCTCCCAGGTCTTTTCTTTTCTCTAGGAATTCAACTGCCGTCTGAAGTCCTATATTTAATTCACGTAGTGCTTTATTTAATCTGATGCTCATAAATTATTTATTCTCCTATTTTTAAAGTTAGATTCCCTGCAAGCACTCGCTGGCAAGGGAATTATTGTTCGAATTCGGCGCGCAACACGCTGAGTACATGATCAACGGTCTCCTCTTCGAGGTCGGCCTTCTCAATCAGCAAGTTGCGAGGTGCATTGAGTACCTGCTTGGCAGTATCAAGACCGATGCCCTTGATTGCATCGATAACCCACTGGTCAATCTCATCAGAGAACTCATCCAAGTAGATATCCTCATCGGCCTCATTCTCGTCTACCTCACGGAATACGTCGATGGTATATTCTGTAAGCATAGAAGCCAGTTTGATGTTCATACCGCCACGGCCGATAGCCAAACTAACTTCCTCAGGCTGCAAGTAAACCTCTGCTTTTTTGTTCTCATCATCAACATTGATTGAAGAAACCTTGGCTGGAGCCAACGCACGCTGAATGAAGAGTTTGGTATTGCTTGAGTAGTTGATGACATCGAGATTCTCGTTGCAAAGTTCGCGAACGATACCGTGAACGCGGCTACCCTTAACACCTACACATGCGCCAACCGGGTCGATACGCTCATCGAATGTTTCAACAGCAATCTTAGCACGCTCTCCCGGAAGACGGGCGATACGGCGGATTGCAATCAGACCGTCTGCAATCTCAGGAACCTCAGCCTCCAACAGGCGCTGCAGGAAGATTGGAGCAGTACGGCTCAAGATAATCTTTGGATTATTGTTCTCGTTGTCTACACGAAGGATGACCGCACGAACAGTCTCACCCTTGCGGTAAGTATCACCAGGAATCTGCTCAGTCTTAGGCAACATGAGCTCGTTGTTCTCATCATCTACAATCAGAACCTCGCGCTTCCAAACCTGATAAACCTCACCAGAGATAACCTGACCTACGCGATCCTTGTATTTGTTGTAGAGTGAATCATGCTCCAACTCAAGAATCTTGGAAGCCAAAGTCTGACGAAGAGTCAAGATGGCACGACGACCAAACTTATTGAAGTCAACCGTCTCACTTACATCCTCACCAACCTCGTAATCCGGCTCAATCTTACGAGCCTCAGAAAGTGTAATTTCCTTATTTTCATCTTCAACTTCGCCATCAGCAACAACTATACGGTTGCGATAAATTTCGAAGTCACCCTTGTCAGGGTTCACGATGACATCAAAGTTTTCGTCACTACCAAAAATCTTGGCAAGTACATTACGGAAGCTCTCCTCCAATACACTTACCAATGTAGTACGGTCGATATTCTTTGTTTCTTTAAACTCGCGGAATGTATCAACCATACTCGCTGTCAATTCTTGCTCTTTTTTAGCCATAACTTAATTGAAACTAATTATGTATTTTGTATATTTTACTTTATCCATCTGGTAAACGTGATCAACCTCCTGCTTAACCGGACGTTTTTTACCTTCAACCTTTACCTTTTCTTCAACGCCAACTGTGAAGTCATTTCCTTCAACAGCTTTCAAGATACCCTTCACCTTCTTGCCGTCGGCATCAAGCACCTCTACCTCCTTGCCAATGAAATTGATATACTGCTGCGGAACTTTGAACGGTTGACCCAAGCCTGCAGAGCCAACTTCGAGCTCATAGTCTTCCTCGTCACGGTTCAAATGATCCTCAATATACTTACTCAAGGCAACACAATCCTCAATCCATACTCCATCGGCATGGTCAATCTCAACAACGATTCTATCGTCGGGACTGATTTCAATGCTTACCAAGAAATATTCCTTATCTTGGAGCCATTCTTCAACTAATTTTTTTACGACGTTTTTATCAATCATATATACCTTATTAAAATAAAATGAGGAACTCTTGTGAGCCCCTCATTCCACTGAACGTTGCAAAATTACAAATATTTTTGTGATTAGCCAAAAAAAATGCAACTTTTTATTCGCAACGTGCACATTTTTAATCGATTGTGCACGTTTTTGTACTTATTTCTTCACAGGATGCAGTATTTTTTCGTATTCTGATGGAGAATTCAGCATTTTTACTGCTTCCTTAATCTGCTTGTCATAACGCATGGAATTCTGGATGGCACCGCGCTGGAAATAATAGGCAGAAACGATGTCATTTTCCAACAGATGCTTGATGTAATCCTTGTTATAATCCAGATCCTTTGCCACATTATGGCTCAGTTTTTTCTTCAAAGCCTCAAACTCAGCCTTGGCATCATCGTAGTAGCCTTCAAACTTAGCGAGTTTTTCCAAGTCCTTGAGATACTTTTCTGTTTCACGGTCGTACTGGAAGTTAGCCTTCAACACGCGTGTCTTGAATTCATCATAGTCGGCATCGGTCAGCGAGAATTCCTTCGCAGGAGCAATAGTAGGATGCTTGGCGATATAATCAACCTCATAATTAAGCATCACCTCATTACTGTCGCGGGCACCAGCCAGATAGAAGGCGATGTTTGGCAAAGAATCAGGCTTTACTTCAACATCCGGCTTCACGCCACCTCCATCTCTCACTTCTCTGCCACCTGCGGTATAGAACACCTTGGTAAGAGAGTCGGGAACATGCTCCACATAACCACCCTTATCGTGCTTATAGTTGAGTGCCTGAACGCATCGACCGCTAGGAATGAAATATTTAGCAGTAGTAAGTTTCACCTGTCCGTTATAAGGTAAATCCATGGTAGTCTGCACCAATCCCTTTCCATACGTGCGCGTACCTAATATTACAGCACGGTCATAATCCTGCAGACTGCCACTCATGATTTCACTGGCACTGGCAGAATTCTCGTTCACCAATACCACCATCGGCATAACGGAATCTATCGGTTCAACCGTGGTCTTATAAACATGATTAGAACGCTGCAACTTTCCCTTCATCTCCAAGACTGTCTTACCTTTAGGCAAGAACATATTGATGATGCTGACCGCTTCGGTAACAGAACCACCACCATTATTACGCAGATCGAAGACAAAACTCTTGGCTCCTTGCTTTCTCAAATCGATGAAAGCACGACGCACTTCCTTGGCTGACTGCTCGGTAAAGGAATTGAAGTTGATGTAACCGATGTTACCCTCCAACATGCCATAATAAGGCAAGAACGGCAACTGGATGGTACGGCGTGTTACCTTCACCTTCATCGTCTTGCCTGTACTTGGACGTTTAACTTTCAGCATGAAAGAAGAACCTGGGTCACCACGAAGATGATCGCTGACATAGCTCACCTCCTTATTGGTCATATCCTCATCATCAATACTCAGGATGATGTCACCCTTCTTCAGTCCCACTTCTGCAGCAGGCATATTCTCGTAAGGCTCGCTGATACAGACGCGCTGCAACTGGAAATTGTAGCGTATCACCGCACCTACACCCGCATACTTGCCGGTGAGCAGGTTCTTGAGTTCCTTCATCTTCTGCTCAGGATAATAGGTAGTATAAGGGTCGAGACTACGCAACATGGCATTGATTCCATTTCCGACCACAACTTCAGCATCGAGCGTATCAACATACATTAAATCGAGATTTTTGTAGATGGCATTGAATATTTCCATATTCTTTGCGGCTTTGAAGTCATGATCTTTGTCAACCTGGGCAAAAGTAGGAACTGCCAGGAGCACCATAAGCAAGGAGAACAGTATTCTTTTCATTGTTACCTTATTTAATTGTATATGATTCAACTTATTGGTTATTTTCTCCCCCTCTTCACGGCATTCGCCCTCGGGAGAAGATTTCGACCACAAAAGTACTCATTTCTTTGCGAAAAACACCATAAAATAGGCAAAAAGTGGCACAAAGATAAGAAAAAATACACTTTTTTAGAGAAAAAGCGAAAAAAGTCAGCAAAAAATTTGGCAGAATGAAGAAAAGTTAGTACTTTTGCACACGCAAATAAGGAACGTCATGTTCTTTACAGAAAAAAAACGCTTCAATAGCTCAGTTGGTTAGAGCACCTGACTGTTAATCAGGGGGTCGTTGGTTCAAGCCCATCTTGAAGCGCAAGAGAGTTTCAGGTTAGCCTCGTAAC
The DNA here is from genome assembly GCF_025151535.1 of Segatella copri DSM 18205. Taxonomy (NCBI): domain Bacteria; kingdom Pseudomonadati; phylum Bacteroidota; class Bacteroidia; order Bacteroidales; family Prevotellaceae; genus Segatella; species Segatella copri. Next base: position 2,960,809 of record NZ_CP102288.1, on the reverse strand, counting down.
TCATCTTCTTTCATAGCAAATTGCTTCAATAGCTCAGTTGGTTAGAGCACCTGACTGTTAATCAGGGGGTCGTTGGTTCAAGCCCATCTTGAAGCGCAGAAAAGAGTCACAAGTAAAACTTGTGACTCTTTTTGTTTATCCACATTTTATCCCACTTTGCATTCTCCATTCCCATTTACAAATACTATATCCGGCAATAACCAGAGAAAGCAATATCAAAAAGGCACATTCCTATGCGGAATGTGCCTTTATATATAATAATGTGTCTAATACGCAGATTATTCTACATCATTGTTGTGATCCAAAGAGTCGTTGAACTCCTTAGGAGCCTGCTCATCATTACGATGCTCGTAACGACGTGGCTGACGAGCTGGACGCTCACCACGACCTTCATGACGATCATCACGACGACCGCGACGCTCACCGCGCTCAGGACGTGGACGACGCTCACGCTCTACATAACCCTCTGGCTTCTCCATCAACACACGATGAGAAAGTTTGTACTTGCCAGTCTTAGGATCAATCTCCATCAACTTCACCTTGATCTTGTCGCCTTCCTTGATGCCAGCCTCTTCAACTGTCTCAAGACGCTTCCAATCAATCTCAGAGATGTGGAGCAAACCATCCTTACCAGGGAGAATCTCTACGAAGCAACCGTAAGGCATGATAGAGCGAACAGTACCCTCGTAAACCTCACCAACCTCAGGAACAGCTACGATAGCCTTAATCTTAGCCAAAGCTGCATCGATAGAATCCTTGTTAGGAGCAGATACCTGGACGTGACCCTGACCATCAGTCTCCTCGATAGTGATTGTCGCACCAGTATCCTCCTGCATCTGCTGGATAATCTTGCCACCAGGGCCGATAACAGCACCGATGAACTCCTTAGGGATATCGAATGCTACGATACGTGGAACCTGTGGCTTCATCTCAGCACGTGGCTCAGAGATTGTCTCCATCATGCAGTTGAGGATGTGCTCACGACCAGCCTTAGCCTGCATCAAAGCCTCCTCAAGAATCTCGAAGCTCAAACCATCGCACTTGATATCCATCTGTGTAGCGGTCAAACCATCGCGGGTACCTGTGGTCTTGAAGTCCATATCACCCAAGTGGTCCTCATCACCGAGGATATCACTAAGGATAGCGTACTTGTCCTCACCTGGGTTCTTGATAAGACCCATAGCGATACCAGAAACTGGCTTCTTCATAGGAACACCTGCATCCATCAGGGCGAGAGTACCGGCACAAACAGTAGCCATAGAAGAAGAACCGTTAGACTCCAAGATCTGGCTTACCAAACGTACTGTGTAAGGGAAGTCAGTAGGAATCTGGCCCTTCAAACCACGCCATGCCAAGTGACCGTGACCAATCTCACGACGGCCTACACCGCGCTGAGCCTTAGCCTCACCTGTTGAGAATGGAGGGAAGTTATAGTGAAGGAGGAAGCGCTGGTAGCTCTTCTCAAGCACACCGTCGATAAGCTTCTCGTCCATCTTGGTACCGAGCGTACATGTAGAGAGAGACATAGTCTCACCACGCTGGAAGATAGCGCTTCCGTGAGGCATTGGGAGTGGAGATACCTCGCACCAGATAGGACGGATATCTGTAGTAGCACGACCATCAAGGCGCAAGCCCTCATCGAGGATGCAACGGCGCATAGCATCGCGCATTACGTCATCATAGTAACGGGTAGCCTCAGCGTGTTTCTCCTCCAAGTCTTCCTCAGAAAGATCGGTATGAGCAGCGTCATACTTCTCGAGGAAATCAGCCAAAACCTTGTCGAAAGCATCCTGACGTGCATGCTTCTCCAAAGCCTGGTGGTTGATATCATAAGCTGGCTTGTAAAGCTCAGACTTAATCTGCTCACGGAGTTCCTCATCGTTGATCTCATGGTCGTACTCACGCTTCACGTCAGTACCCTTCTCCTTAGCCAACTCATACTGAAGTTCGCACATAGGCTTGATAGCCTCAGCAGCCACCTTGAGGGCACCAATAAGATCCTGCTCAGAAACTTCCTTCATTTCACCTTCTACCATCATGATATTGTCCTTGGTAGCACCAACCATGATATCCATGTCTGCCTCTTCCATCTGCTGGAATGTAGGGTTTACAACATACTCACCATTGATACGAGCTACACGAACCTCAGAGATATAGTACTCGAAAGGAATATCTGAACAAGCCATGGCAGCTGAAGCAGCGAAACCTGCGAGGGCATCTGGCTGGTCAACACCATCGGCTGAGAGCAACATTACCTGTACGTAAACTTCTGCATGGTAGTTAGAAGGGAAAAGTGGACGCAAAGCACGGTCCACAAGACGAGAGGTAAGGATTTCCTCATCGCTGGCTTTGCCTTCGCGCTTGGTGAAACCACCAGGGAAACGACCTGCAGCACTGTACTGCTCACGATAATCTACTTGCAAAGGCATAAAATCTGTACCCGGAACGGCATCCTTTGCTGCACAAACAGTTGCGAGAAGCACTGTGTTACCCATGCGGAGAACCGCAGCACCATCAGCCTGTTTTGCAACTTTTCCGGTCTCAATTGTGATGGTTCTTCCATCAGGCAACTGAACACTTTTTGTAATTACGTTCATCTAAATTTAAAAACTTATTGTTTTGTCTAACATCTAAAATATCTAAAACGCTGCAAAGATACCTCTTTAATTATTAATAAACAAATAAATCAGCAATTATTTTCCACTTTTTTAAATAATTTATCTATAGAAGGTGCATTATTCGCAATTTTATTACTATCTTTGCACTCGATAATTTTGCAAAATAATAAAATTCATGAAGATAACTAGACTCTTTTCAGTGGCAGCGATTATGGTAGCTGCACTGGCTTTGACTTCTTGTAACAACAAGAAATTCCACATCAACGGCAATATCACAGAGGCTCAGGACTCTATGCTCTATCTGGAGAACATCAGCCTGAACGGTCCTGTGAAAATCGACTCTGTGAAACTGGACGAGGATGGCGCCTTTGCCTTCGACGAGGCTGCCATGGACTCTGTTACCCCAGAGTTCTACCGCTTACGCATCGCCAACCAAACCATCAATCTTTCCATCGATTCTACAGAAACTGTCAAGGTAAAGGCGGCTTATCCGCAGATGAGTTTCAAATACGAAGTGGAAGGTTCTGAAAACTGCAACAAGATCAAGGAGTTGTCTCTTAAGCAGATGACTCTCCAGAGCAATATCAACGGGCTCGTGAAAGATCCTAACATCGGCAACGATTCTATCGAATCCATCGTAGGCCGCATGCTCCAGGCTTACAAACAGGACATCAAAACCAACTACATCTTCAAGGAGCCAATGAAGGCATACGCTTACTATGCGCTCTTCCAAACGGTACAGTTGGGCAATGTGAATACACTTATCTTCAACCCTCGCAACAACAAAGACGACGTGAAGGTATTTGCTGCCGTAGCAACCAGTTGGGATACCTACTATCCTGGCGCTGAGCGTGGCAAGAACCTCCACAATATCGCCATCGAGGGAATGAAGGACATCCGCATCATCGAGAACCAGATGGCACAGCAGCAGATTGAAGCCAGCAAGGTGAGCGTAAACGGATGCATCGAACTTGCACTTCAGGACAACAAGGGACAGGTACGCCGTCTCTCCGACCTCAAGGGCAAGGTGGTACTGCTCGACTTCCATCTCTTCGCCAGCAAAGAGAGCACCAAGCGCATCATGATGTTGCGTGAACTCTACAACAAGTATCATGCTGCCGGACTGGAGATTTATCAAGTATCAGTAGACCCTGATGAGCACTTCTGGAAAACCTCTACCGCTGCTATCCCTTGGATTTGCGTACGCGATGAAGATGGCATTCAGGGCAAGAGTCTGACTCTCTACAATGTCCAGAGCATTCCTACCTTCTTCCTGATCGACCGCACCAACACCCTGCAGGCACGTGATGCACAGATTAAGGACATAGAGGCAGCCATCAAGAACCTTCTTTAATATAACCAGGAGTTAGAAGTTTGGAGAGAACAGTTTCGGCTTTTCATCTTTCAGCTTCTAACTCTTATTCTTTAACGTCAGTTCTGTATCTGCTTTCATGATAACATAGATGGCAATATCAGAATACGAACCATACAAGGAACTTAAGAACAAAAAACGATAAACTTTTAAACCCTAAAAAATGAATAAGAAATTTTTAGCAATGGCAGCCTTGGCACTTATCACAACAGGAGCGCAGGCTAAAGTAAAGTTGCCACACATCTTGGGTGACAACATGATTTTACAGCAAAACACAGAGGCTAGCCTCTGGGGATGGGACAAACCAGGAACCACAGTAGAGGTAACCACCTCATGGTCTGGGAAGAAATATTCTGCCAAGACCGGAAAGGATGGTAAATGGGCTATCAAAGTACAAACTCCGAAGGCGAGCTACACCCCACTCTCCATCACTTTCGATGATGGCGAAAAGACCACTCTCAACAATGTGCTGTCAGGAGAAGTATGGGTTTGTGCAGGTCAGAGCAACATGGAGATGCCTGTAAAAGGATTCGGCAACTGCCCTGTAGAAGGTTACAACAAGGCGGTGCTCGAAGCAAACCAGTACAAAGGCGTACATTACGTAAAGATTCCTAGCGTAATGAGCAGCAAGCCGTTAGATGATGCCAACTGCGAATGGAAGGAGGTTAACCCGGAAACCGTAGGCGATGCATCTGCTACAGGATACTTCTTTGCACAGGTAATAAACAAGACTCTTGATATTCCGGTAGGTCTGATCATGGCAAACAAGGGTGGAAGTCGTGTAGAAAGCTGGCTCGACCGCGACTACCTGAAGAAGAACACCAAGGAAGATCTCGACTCTGTAAAGATGACCAAGAACCCTAAGTTTAAGTGGGATTTCCTCTACCCTCTTCTCTGGGGTAACGGAACTTTCCACCCTATCCTCAACTATAGCGTAAGAGGTATCCTCTTCTATCAGGGATGTTCTAACGTGGGCGACCCGGACGGCCAGTATACCAAACGTCTTGCCGACCTCGTTGCCCAGTGGCGCAGAGACTTCAAGCAGGGCGAACTGCCATTCTATTTCGTACAGATTGCACCTTATCATAATGGCGACGTAAATGGCGATTGGGGACCTAAGCTCCGTGAACAGCAGTTCAATGCAGCCAAGGTGATTCCAAACAGCGGCATCGTCTGTACCGAAGACCTGGTTTACCCATACGAGGTTGAGCAGATTCATCCATGTCAGAAACAGCCTGTAGGCGAACGTCTTGCACTCCAGGCACTCAGCAAGACCTATGGCATGAAGGGACTCTTCAGCGAGTGCATGACCTTCAAGGAGATGAAGATTGTAGGTGATACTGTAAAGGTGCATTTCGACAACACCTACGGAGCCTACAACCGCTTTGAAGGTATCGAAGGTTTCGAAGTTGCAGGCGAAGATAAGGTATTCCATAAGGCTACAGCCAAGCACTTCTGGCAGGCAGGCAACGATCCTTGGAATGAGTGCGTCATCGTAACCAGTCCTGAGGTAAAGAAACCAGTAGCCCTTCGCTACTGTTTCCGCAACTTCCAGCTCGGCAATATGGCAAATGCAGGCAACCTGCCTCTCTTCCCATTCCGTACAGATAATTGGTAAATATCAGATAACTAGCGGCCGATCTTTGTTCAGCAGTCAAAGACCGGCCGCTTTTCAATTATAACATGATGATAAATTCTTTTCCATTAAACATCAATCATTATACATTAATCATAATATGAGTCACGTATTAGATAAGTTTCAGTTTTGCCCGGTTTGCGGCTCTAATCATTTCGAAATCAACAACATCAAGAGCAAGAAGTGTAAGGACTGCGGATTCTCTTATTACCTCAATCCAAGCAGTGCTACGGTAGCTCTCATACTCAACAGTAAGGAAGAGCTCCTGGCAGTAAGGCGCAAGAAAGACCCAGCCAAGGGGGCACTCGATTTGCCAGGCGGTTTTGTTGACATGGATGAAACAGGTGAAGAAGGTATGGCAAGAGAGGTAAAAGAGGAAACCGGACTGGATGCAACTGAGGTTAAGTATCAGTTCAGCTACCCAAATCTCTACCTTTACTCAGGTTTCATGGTTCATACCCTCGATATGTTCTATGAAGTGAAGGTGAAAGACGACACTCATATAGAAGCAATGGACGATGCAGAAGAATCATTCTGGATACCATTGAGCAGACTCAATCCTGATGAGTTTGCATTCGATTCCATACGCAAGGGGCTCCATCGTTATTTGGAAACAAAATTGGGGTAAAAAGGGTTCAATACAGCCAAATATGGCTCCCAAACATTAAAAAAACCAAAAAAAACACCATATAATAAGGTATAAGCAAAAAGTTTACTTACTTTTGCCAACCGAAAAAAATTGTGTATAAGCTTATGCAAGAGAATTTAGTAATCGTCGAGAGCCCTGCGAAGGCTAAAAAGATCGAAGAGTTTTTAGGTAAGGACTATAAGGTTATGTCTTCTTACGGTCATATCCGTGACCTGAAGAAGAAGGAACTTAGTATAAACGAGAAAACCATGGAACCTGATTATGAGATTCCAGAGGAAAAGAAAAAACTCGTTACAGAATTGAAAACGAATGCGAAGAAAGCCAAGAAAATCTGGTTAGCATCCGATGAGGACCGCGAGGGAGAAGCCATCAGCTGGCACCTTTGCGAAGTACTGGGATTGGATGAGGAGAAGACAAACCGTATTGTCTTCCACGAGATTACCAAACAGGCTATTCTTGACGCAATCAAGAACCCACGCCATCTGGACATGAACCTGGTGAATGCCCAGCAGGCACGTCGTGTACTCGACCGACTAGTAGGTTTCAAGCTTTCTCCTATCTTGTGGAGAAAGGTTAAGCCAGCCCTTTCTGCAGGTCGTGTACAGAGTGTTGCTGTCCGTCTGATAGTAGAACGTGAGCGTGAAATCCAGAAGTTCCAGAGTGTTCCATACTATCGCGTTACCGCTATTTTCGCCCTGATCAGCGACAGCGGCAATGCAACAGAGGTAAAGACAGAACTGGACCAGCGTTTCAATACCCACGAAGAGGTTGAAGCTTTCCTTGAGAAGTGTAAAGACGCTAAGTTTATGGTTGAATCTGTAACCAAAAAGCCTTTAAAGCGTTCTCCTGCACCACCTTTCACTACTTCTACTCTGCAACAGGAGGCAGCACGCAAGCTTGGTTTCACCGTTGTACAGACCATGATGATAGCCCAGAAACTTTACGAAAGCGGACGCATCACTTACATGCGAACCGATAGCGTAAACCTCTCTACGCTCTGTTCCAACGCCAGCAAAGAAGAGATTATCAGAGAATATGGCAAGGAATACAGCCAGACTCGTGCCTACCACACCAGTTCAAAGGGTGCACAGGAAGCGCACGAGGCTATCCGTCCTACATATATGAATGAACCAACCATCGAAGGAACCGCTCAGGAGAAGCGCCTTTACGAACTCATCTGGAAGCGTACCATCGCATCTCAGATGGCTGACGCACAACTCGAAAAGACAACCATCAACATCAATATCGGCAACACAAGCGAAAAGTTTGTTGCTACCGGCGAGGTTGTTTCATTCGATGGTTTCCTCAAGGTTTATCTTGAGTCAACCGACGATGAAGAGCATGCTGAGGATTCTTCCCACATTCTTCCAGCCCTGAAAGAAGGCGATGAATTGCAGCGCAGAGAAATCCTTGCTACAGAGAAGTATTCTCTGGCTCCTGCAAGATACACAGAGGCCAGTCTGGTGAAGAAACTGGAAGATCTCGGCATCGGCCGTCCATCTACCTATGCTCCAACTATCAGTACCATCCAGCAGCGTCAATACGTGGTAAAGGGTGACAAGACGGGCGAAGAGCGCACATTTACCATAGATTCCCTGAAGGGCATCAAGATAACCCAGAAGTTGAAGAAAGAGATGGCAGGCTCTGAAAAGGGTAAGCTTCTGCCTACTGATATCGGCATCGTAGTAAACGATTTCCTGATGGAGAACTTCCCGAACATCATGAACTACAACTTTACGGCAGACGTAGAGAAGAAGTTTGATGATATTGCAGAAGGAAAGACCGAATGGACCAACTGGATGAAGGATTTCGACAAGGGCTTTGAGCCTGAAGTGAAGGAAGTTCTGGAAGCACGCAACCAGCACAAAGCCGGCGAGCGCAATCTCGGAAATGATCCAAAGACAGGAAAGCCAGTATTCGTCAAGATTGGCCGTTTTGGACCAGTGGTACAGATTGGTTCTGCTGAGGATAAGGACAAGCCTCAGTTTGCCCAGTTGCCATCAGACAAGAGCATAGAAACCATCACCCTGGAAGAAGCTTTGGAACTCTTCAAGCTGCCAAGAGAACTCGGTGATTATGAAGGCATTACTGTAACAGTTAGCTCTGGTCGCTACGGCCCTTACATCCTCCATAACCGCAAGTATGTTTCTATTCCTAAGGAGGATGATCCGCTGACCATCACCCTGGATAGAGCCATCGAACTGATCAAGGAAAAGCGCGAAGCCGAAGAGAAGCGCCATCTCAAAGTTTTCGATGAGGACGATAAGATGGAAATTCTCAATGGCAAGTATGGTCCATACATTGCTTACGACGGCAAGAATTACCGCATTCCAAAGGCAAAACATGAGAGTGCAGAGGAGCTTACATACGAGGAGTGTATGGAAATTATCAAAGCTGCTCCAGAACCAAAGGCTAGAGGCAGAAAGAAATCATAAACATGCCTCATTGACATAGAAACAGAAGAAAATGAAGTCAATCATCATCATAGGATACATGGGCGCCGGCAAGACAACGGTCGGCAAAGCCCTCGCCAAAGACCTTGGCGTTATGTTCTACGATCTCGACTGGTATATCGAGAGCCGAATGCGCAAGACCGTTAAACAGATCTTCGACGAAGTTGGAGAAGAGGGATTTCGCAAGATAGAGCACAATATGCTACACGAAGTGGCAGAGTTTGAAAATGTAGTGGTAAGTTGCGGAGGAGGAACACCATGTTTCTTCGACAATATGGACTACATGAACCAACTTGGCGAAACGTTTTACCTGAAGGCTTCTCCAGAAACCCTTCACGCTCATCTGAAGATGGGCAAAGGCGTACGCCCTCTACTGCTCAACAAAACACCGGAAGAGGTAGACAAGTTTATCCATGAGCAGCTGAAACTTCGCGAGCCTTACTACGAGAAGGCAAAACACATCATCGATATCAACGTGATGGACAATTATGATAAAATCAACGCTATTGTTCAGCAGATCAGAGACCTGCTGAACATATAGCCGTATCTAAAAAGTAATATATAATAAAGGTAACAAACAAAACTGATTTCCAGCAAGCAAGATTAGAAAATGAAGAAATGGACTATTGAAGACTCGAAGGAGCTCTACAACATCTGTGGTTGGGGTACTTCTTACTTTGGCATCAACGACAAGGGTGATGTCTATGTAACTCCATGCAAGGACAACACGCAGATAGACCTGCGCGACATCATGGACGAGTTGGCATTACGCGACATCAACGCTCCCGTACTGCTCCGTTTCCCAGACATCCTCGACAACCGCATCGAGAAGACAGCCAGCTGTTTTCAAAAGGCAAAGGAAGAGTATGGATACAAGGGAGAAAACTTTGTCATCTATCCTATTAAGGTGAACCAGATGCAGCCGGTCGTTGAGGAGATTATCTCTCACGGCAAGAAGTTCAACCTCGGACTGGAGGTTGGCTCTAAGCCTGAACTCCACGCCGTCATCGCCGTACAGGCACAGAGCGACTCGCTCATCATCTGCAACGGCTACAAAGACGAGAGCTACATCGAACTTGCCTTGCTGGCTCAGAAGATGGGCAAGCGCATCTTTATCGTAGTAGAAAAGCTCAATGAGCTGGACATCATCGAAAAGGTAGCCAAAAAGCTCAACGTAAAGCCAAACATCGGTATCCGCATCAAACTGGCTTCTTCAGGTTCAGGTAAATGGGCTGAAAGCGGCGGCGATGCATCTAAGTTCGGCTTGACCAGCGCAGAACTGCTCACAGCCCTCAAGAAGATAGACGAGATGGGATTCCACGACTGTCTGCGCCTTATCCACTTCCATATCGGAAGTCAGATTACCAAGATTCGCCGCATTCAGACAGCTCTCCGTGAGGCAGCCCAGTTCTATATTAGCCTCCACAAGATGGGCTACAATGTAGATTTCGTAGATTGCGGTGGCGGACTCGGTGTAGATTACGACGGCACCCGCTCTTCAAGCAGCGAGAGCTCCGTAAACTACTCTATCCAGGAGTATGTAAACGACTGTGTCTATACATTCGTAGATGCAGCCAGCAAGAACAATATCGAGCACCCTAACCTCATCACCGAGAGCGGCCGTTCGCTCTCTGCCCATCATTCTGTCCTGGTCATCGATGTCTTGGAAACCGCTTCCCTGCCAGAGATGCCTGAGGAGTTTGAGGCGAAGGAGACCGACCACCAGCTGGTGAAGGATCTTTATGAGATATGGGACAACCTGAATCCTCGCAATATGCTGGAAGACTGGCATGATGCCGAGCAGATTCGCGAAGAGGCCTTGCAGCTCTTCTCTCACGGCATCGTAGATCTGAAGACCCGTGCAGAGATTGAGGCAATGTACTGGAGCGTGTGCCACGAGATCAACAATCTTGCTAAGCACATGAAGCATGTACCTGAGGAGCTCAGAGGATTGGATAAGATTCTTGCCGACAAGTATTTCTGCAACTTCTCTCTGTTCCAGAGCCTACCAGACAGTTGGGCTATCGACCAGCTCTTCCCTATCATGCCTATCCAGCGTCTGAACGAGCGTCCTACCCGCAACGCTACCTTGCAGGACATCACCTGCGACAGCGACGGAAAGATTGCCAACTTCGTTACCGACGGACATATCGGCAACGTTCTTCCTCTTCATCCATTGAAGAAGAACGAGCCATATTATCTCGGTGTATTCCTCGTTGGTGCCTACCAGGAGATTCTGGGCGACATGCACAATCTCTTCGGCGACACCAATGCTGCCCACATTTCTGTAAAGGACGGCAAATATTGCATCGACCAGATTTTCGACGGCGAGACTGTAGAGGAGGTATTGGATTACGTACAGTACAATCCGAAGAAGCTCGTCCGCCAGTTGGAGCAGTGGGTAACCAAGAGTGTGAAAGAAGGCAAGATTTCGCTCGATGAGGGCAAGGAATTCCTGGGCACCTATCGCAATGGTCTCTTCGGATACACATATCTTCAGTAAGAATTAACAGTTGATAGTTAATAGTTTACAGCAAGATTGCCCTATAAACTATTAACTATAAACTATAAACTAAACTTAAAGATGGAAAAAGTAACAGTAGTAAAGGTAGGCGGTGCCATCGTTGAAGACAGCGAGCAGCTGGCACAGCTCTTGAAGGATTTCGCAGCCATTCCTGGCAAGAAAGTATTGGTACATGGCGGTGGCCGCCGTGCCACTAAAGTAGCCGCAGCCCTCGGCATCGAGAGCAAGATGGTGAACGGCCGCCGTATCACCGATGCAGACATGCTGGAAGTGGTAACAATGGTTTATGGCGGTCTGGTCAACAAGAACCTGGTTGCCAAGCTCCAGGCTAACGGTGTGAATGCCCTCGGTCTGACCGGTGCTGATATGGACGTAATCCACAGTCACAAGCGTCCGTTGAAGGATGGTATCGACTTCGGATTCGTGGGCGATGTAGAGCGTGCCAACGGCAAGATGCTCCAAACCCTGATTAATGAAGGTATTACTCCAGTGATGGCTCCATTGACCCATGACGGCAAGGGCAATATCCTCAACACCAATGCCGACACCATAGCCAGCGAGACTGCCAAGGCTCTGGCGCCTTACTACGATGTGACATTGATATATAGTTTTGAAAAGAAAGGCGTGCTCAGTAATCCTGAGGATGATGACAGCGTGATTCCAGTGATTACCCATGCCGATTTTGAGAGATATAAAGCAGATGGTACCGTGGCAGGCGGCATGATTCCTAAGTTGGAGAATGCCCTTGCAGCCATCGATGCTGGTGTGAAAGAGGTGATTATCACCCTTGCTACCGCCATCGACGGAAAGCACGGAACGGTGATTAAGTGAAGAACGAAGAGTGAAGAGTGAAGAATTCATCACCTTTTTTCTTAACAAGAGTTAAAAATAGAAATAAATCAAGATTGGTTGTAACTTTCTTATAACATAGTCGTCATTAATTATAGAGGGATGAAAGAAATCAGTTTCCAGAACGATGTTTTGCCGCTGAAGAACAAACTCTTCAGGCTGGCTCTTCGCATTACTCTCAACCGGGAGGAAGCGGAAGACGTTGTGCAGGATACGCTGATTAAAGTCTGGAACGCCCGCGACAGATGGCAGGAGCTTGACTCCATCGAGGCATACAGTCTCACCATCGCTCGCAACCTTTCGCTCGACCGCATCAAGAAGATGGAAAATCAGAATGATTCGCTGGAAGAGCAGAATACAGAAAGGTTAGACGAAAACACTTCTACCCCCTCAGAAAGGATGATTCAGAAAGACAAACTGAACATCGTAAAGAATATTATCGACGAGTTGCCTGAAAAGCAGCGCAGCTGTCTGCAGCTTCGAGACATCGAAGGAAAGTCCTACAAGGAAATAGCAGACATCCTCAGCATCACGGAAGACCAGGTCAAGGTGAACATCTTCAGGGCTCGTCAAACAGTCAAACAAAGATTTCAACAATTCGACAGATATGGATTATAAGTACATCAACCAACTTTTGGATCGCTACTGGAAGGGCGAGACTTCTCTCGAAGAAGAGGAGATTCTCCGTGCATTCTTCAGCCAGGACGAGTTGCCTGCCGAGCTGAAGCCATACCAAGCGCTCTTCTCTTACGAGATGGGCGAGGCTAAGCAAGAGGCGCTGGGTGATGACTTCGACCAGAAGATGATGGCGATGATTGAAGATGAATACACCAAGAAGCCTAACAAGGCAAAGGTGATTTCTTTGACAGAGCGCCTGAAGCCTCTCTTCAAGGCTGCTGCCGTGGTAGCTATCATCCTGACATTGGGCAATGCAGTTCAGGTTCCTTTCCAGAGCAATGACATTGATTCTGTTGAAAACGTAGGATACATCAAGAGTGGCAAGGGCGTGTCCGTAGCCATGGGAGATTCTGCTTCGGTTGATTCTATGCAACGCACAGGCATCGATCAGGTAAGCAATCCAACAACGTCTCCAACGTTATTAAAGTAGATTATTTCTATGCTTTCTCTATAAAAAATCATGTTTAGTAAAACAATTCTGAAGCTGTGAAGTTTCAATTCTCTCAAATTTTTCATAACATACTAACGTAATAGGGCTGCCAGGATGTACTGGCAGCCCTTACTTATTTAATATATTTTGCACGCAAGCGTATGATAAAGGATACGCAAGTGGCTCAATTTATCGCCACTGCGAGGCTTCATTTAAGCCTTCTGCCGGTCATCATAGATGACTCTTGCCAGGCTCAATATAAGACACTTAACCTGTTTAAGAAGGAGCGTTTGAGAGGTTATTTTTCCAGATGGGGGTTAACAGAGTTAACAGTTAACCCTTTGCCCCTTTTGTTAAAAATACTAACTCATAGTTTTCTCCTCCAGAACTCACCGGTTCACGGGTTGGAACTCATAGTTTTCTTCTTAGGAATACATCGCCTACCGGATGGAAATCCTTGCTTTTCTTTACAAATTCATGCTAAAAAAATAACACGGACAAATTGAATTTGTCCGGACAAATTGTCCGAGCGTTCATAATTCACTGATTATTGGATAGTTACAAGCGTCCGGACAAGCAAGCCGGACAAATTCAATTTGTCCGTGTTTTATTTTTCAGCCGAAATCAGCCATTTTGTTTATTGCCAATAAATAAATCTGCTGCTTTTTATTTACTGGCAATAAACAAATCGAATATAAGTTCTATCATCAAAGCTTTTATTGCCCTCTACGATGCCCTTGGTGGCGATAAAGGAATGGATGTTCTGAGGGTCGTTGGCAATCTGCTCTGCCAATGCCGCCTCGCTCGCTGCCAAGGTTGGCTTCAGAAACGGATAGCCATCGCTCGCCAAGACTATCTCGGAGGAAGAAGATGGAATTGTACCTGATGCAGAAGCGGAGTCAGAGCAAGGGACAGAATCTGATGCTGGAACAGAATCCTGAACTGAACTAGAATCTGAAACAGAAACAACCTTCACTCCCTCCCGATAGATAGGAAATCCATCGATAACCGTATAGGTCTGGTTCTGCCCCGAAAGCATCGCCTCGATCAATAAAGGCTCTATCTGCTTTCTAGCCTCAGCAGGCGAAAGGCCCTGCTCTATCAGTTCTACCCTCTTACGGGCAATCTTCTCCTCATAAGGCTTGCCATTCTCATAGAGTTTTCCATCGATGATGGCCTGGCAATCGCCCACCATCCAGACTTCATTCCTTGTCCGGCTATAAAGGATAGCCGAGGCGGTAAGCCGTTCTTCCGGATGCTCCTTCAACCGCTCTTCTACCCCAAGCTTTTCATACACCTTATTATATATATACGCCGTTACGCCTTGGCAGAATTCATCTACCGAGGCATCCGCTTTCAACTCCTCACGAATATATTCCGAGATAAGCATCATGGCGTATCTTCCGTTCTTCATATCAGGATTGAGATGCTTCGGCGTCTTGCTCGTACTGCCATCAATCACAGCGATGAAATCATCGGTAACTACCATTCCATCCTCACAAGCCTCAGGGCTCTTCTTTCCTTTGATACTGCTTTCTATTATCTTCATAAAATCTACTTATCTATCCGGTTATATATCTGAAAAAAGGCTACCCATCCAGGTAACCTTTTTACTCGTTTATTTATCTCTTAAGCCTTCACCTTCTTTAATCTGATAACCAGCTGTATAAAGCTTGGAATCATAATGCAGAGAGAGAAGCCTACGGCATAATACATGGTTTTCTCATCGCCATGGAAGAGGTCGATGAGTTTGCCATCGCTCTGAGGCATGATATTGGACAGGACATACGCCATCGTATTATTCACCCAGTGGAGCAGGATGCCCGGAACAAGACTCTTGGTGCGATAATACATCCAACCCAGGAGTAAGCCCAGCAGGAGGGCATTGACAAACTGCGCTACGTTGGCGTGAGCCAGACCGAAGATGGCAGCCGAAATCATGATGGCTACCCAATGGTTCTTCTTGCTCATAAGACCCAGCAGGGTGCGGAGAATGGCTCCACGGAACACAACCTCCTCAGCAAAAGGCGCCAGAACGCCGATAGCCACATAGCCCCAAGGCTCCTTCATGAGCGATGCGAGTATCTGCTCGGCATTCTCGTCCATCTCGATGCCTATCTGCTCATATATGAACTCCAGAGGAATGATGGTTCCCAGAGTGAACAATGCCACCCAGAGAAGCGTTGCCCAAGGCTTGGAAAGCAGATAATCGCGGGTCAGCGGTGTCCACTTCGTCTTCAGGAAGATGACGAGGGTGATAACGTTGCTGAACGCTGAGGTAAGCGCCGTCAGGATAGGATTGCTGCCCGAACTGATAGCCAGGAGCGTTGCCTGGTAACCTTCGCCCTTAATGCCCGCCCAGATTCCTACGCCAGCATACATCACGATAATCTGTACTACTATAAATATAATAAGGTAGAGGACGATATCCGTCAAACCTCTCTTTAAATTAATCTTTGCCATTGCTTTTACTGTTTATAATTAATCGTTTATAGTTAATAGCATTCTCGCTATCATTCCGCTTCCTTTTCAAAGAGATCCAGCACGGTCTGCTCATCCTCTTTCAGCTGCGCCGCCAACTCCTCGGGACTGTCAAACTTCTGTTCGCCCCTTATTCGCTTCACGAAGCTTACGAGCAAGAGCTGGTCATAAATATCGCCTTCGAAATTGAAGATGTGCGTCTCTAGCGTCAGTTGTCTGCCATTGAAGGTTGGGCGATTGCCCACATTCATCATTCCCCGTTTCCATTCCACCATATTCTCCAGTCTTACCCTTACGGCATAGACACCAGGGGCAGGAATCAGCTGTCCGAAGTGAGAGATGTCGAGATTGGCTGTAGGGAAGCCGAGTTTTCTGCCTTCATGGAATCCGTTCACCACCTTTCCGATGAGGGTGTAAGGGAAACCGAGGCTCCGGGCTGCCATCTCCACTTCTCCCTCTTTCAGGAATGAGCGGATTACGGAAGAAGAGATGTTGATGCCATCTATCTGGAAGGCTTCGTTCCTGATTACCTCGATGCCCATCTCCTTGCCGTAGCGCACGTAATCTTCGAAAGTCTCCTCGCGGTTATGACCGAAGCGATGGTCGTAGCCGATGAAGAGTTTCCTTACGTTGAGATGGTCGTGGAGCACCTGCTGCATGAACTCTCTTGCCGACATGGCAGCCATCGCCTTGTCGAAATGCAGCACCACAGCATTATCCACTTCCGTCTTCGAAAGCAGCAGCAGTTTGGAATCAAGCGTACTCAGCATCTCTGGCTGGTAATCCGCCAGCAATACCTTGCGGGGATGCGCATCAAAGGTGATGACGGTAGATTGCAAGCCATCCTTTCGTGCCGTCTCTACGAGTTGATGAATCAGGAACTGATGTCCCCGATGCACCCCATCGAAGAAACCGATGGTTGCCACACAAGGCGGCAACTGCACGATATCATTATAATGTATTGTATTCATAAGGACTGTCTTTAACATTCATATCAGAAGAAGAACTCCGATGGATTATCTTCTCTTTGCTATCATTCTCTTAAAAGTTCTCCACAGCTCGCCCGCCCAAAGTACAACGGAGGTTGAGCCGATGATGAGCAGCCACTCGTGGAGCGACAATGGTGTGGTGCGGAACATTTCGCCACCAAAGGTTACAATAATCCACTGACCCACCAATACCAGTACAAGCACCAGAATCATTCCCTTATCCTTCAGGAAATGGCGGAAGGCTGTGTGATGGCTCATCAGCGCCTTGGCATTGAAGAGGTTCCAGAACTGAATCATCACGAAGGTGGTGAAGAACATGGTCAGTTCATGCACATCTACTCCACCCTTGCCTCTGCGCTCGCAGTAAACCAGCAGGGCAAACATCACGAGGAAGAAGACGATGCCGCAGAACAGAATGCCGAAACCGATGCTCTTGTTGATGATGAAATCGGATGCCTTGCGTGGTTTATCCTTCATTACCTCGTGAGATGGAGGCAATGAGGCAAGTGCCAAGGCTGCGAAGGTATCCATGATAAGGTTCACCCAAAGAATCTGGGTTACCGTCAACGGCATTTCAGTTCCGATGACTGAGCCGCCAAGCACCAGCAGGAGGGCTGCCACGTTTACTACCAACTGGAAGAAGAGGAAGCGCTGCAGGTTGCGATAGAGCGAGCGTCCCCACATCACGGCGTTGGCGATAGACTTGAACGAATCATCGAGCAGGGTCATATCCGAAGCCTCCTTAGCCACGGAAGTTCCCGAACCCAGCGACAAGCCCACGTGAGCATAGTGAAGCGCCGGAGCATCGTTGGTACCATCGCCTGTTACGGCAACCACCTCGCCACGCTTCTGGAGCATGGCCACCAGTCGCTGCTTATCGGTAGGACGGGCACGGCTCATCACACGGATATCCTTTGCCCGCTCGTAAGCCTCTTCGTCAGAAAGAGCCTCCCACTGTTCACCCGTAATCATCTGCTGGTCGAGCGAGGTCAGAGAGCCATCTGCTCCGATATTCTCAGGTTCATCTTCGAAGACACCTATCTGCTTGCCTATCTCCAAGGCGGTGGCAGCCGTATCACCCGTAACCACCTTCACCTCGATACCCGCATGGCGGCACTCCTGCACGGCAGCAGGAACATCCGGACGAATAGGATCGGCAATGGCTGCAATGGCCTGCAACTGAAGATCGTTGGCATCGAGAAGTGCTACCACTTCGGCAGTAGAGGTTCTGGAAGTTCTCATGATAGAAGCTTCTATCTTCTTATAGGCGAACGCCAGGGTTCTCATAGCCTTATGCTGCCACTCATCGAGTTCTTCGGCTGACTGTCTCTGCATTCTATCTTCGATGATGCATTTCTTCATCACGATTTCAGGCGCACCCTTCACGAAGAGATAGGTCTCGCCATCAACTTCTGCCAAGGTTGCCATCATCTTTCTCTCAGTAGAGAAAGGCAACTGCTTGAGCACATTCACCTGCTTGCGGAGTTCTTCATAATCCTTGCCCTGGGCATCGAGCCAGAGCAGGAGAGCCGACTCGGTAGGGTTTCCGATAGGTTTGCCGTCATTCAACTCGGCTGTAGAGTTAAGGGCGATGGCAGTATCGAGCAGCGTCTCATCACCCTGCTTGAGTTCCAGGGCGCTCACCTGCATCTTGTTCTGGGTAAGCGTACCGGTCTTATCGGTACAGATCACGGTAACGGCACCCATGGTTTCGCAGGCATGGAGCTTGCGCACCAGATTGTTCGACTTCAGCATTCTTCGCATGTTGAGCGCCAAGGAAAGGGTAATCGCCATCGGCAATCCCTCAGGCACCGCCATAACAATCAGGGTAACAGCCATCATGAAGTATTTCAGCACAATTTCTGCCATATAGAAATAATCCTTGCCGCCCCATGCCGGATTGGTGAGGATATCGTGAATCAGGAAGATGAAGAAGGCTGTCACAGATACCACGGAGCCTACCTTGGAAATCCTCTTCGCCAACTTATCGAGCTGCATGTGAAGCGGTGTCTCCACCGAAGTCTGTTCGGTAGATTTCTTCGCCACCTTACCAATCTCGGTAGCATCGCCCACGGCAGTAACCACGAACTCACCCCTGCCATTCATCACCATGGTAGAACGGAGGATGACGTTGCGAGGATAGGCTCCATCTCCACCACCTTCCAGAGATTTCTCGGCAACAGGTTCGCCCGTAAGGGCAGATTCGTTAATCTGCAGGTCGTTGCAGACGATGAGTTCGCCATCAGCAGGCACCTCGTCGCCCACTTCCACGAGCACTACATCTCCCACCACCACATCGTGGCGCGGAATCTCCATCACCTTACCATTGCGGCGCACCTTTACCGGCTGCTCTTCGCTGAGCGCCGTAAGCAGATTAAACTTCTTGGCAGCATCGCGCTCAAAGTAGAAGCCCACGGTAGTAGCAAGGAAAACTGCCACGAAGATACCGATGGTCTCCATGAAATTCTTTTCGATAAAAGCAAGGATGAGGGATACGAAAGCCGCCACAAGAAGTATCTGGATAATCGGGTCGCGATATTTATCCAAATACAATTTCCATAATGAAGTACGTTGAGGAGGGGTTAGTACGTTCTTGCCATGCTGTTCCCTACTCTGTCTAACTTGTTCATCGGTAAGACCGATTCTTTTATTTTTGTCTATGTTCATTTCTGAATAGAAATACTTTTTCTTTTTTGTACGATTAATAAGTACATACGCACGTGTGCGCACATAATTTGGTGCAAAGATACGCTATTTTTCTGATTCTAAGAAAATTTTTAAGATTTTATTTGGTTATTTCCCCAAAATCTAGTATCTTTGCACTCGTATTTAATAAAAATTCAACGGACTTGTAGCTCAGTTGGTTAGAGCAACAGACTCATAATCTGGAGGTCCCTGGTTCAAGCCCAGGCTGGTCCACACTAAAAATCAAGCAGTTAAGTCAAAAACTTAACTGCTTTTTCTTTTATTGGTGACCTTTAAGTGACCTTTTCGAACCAAAACTCATCTTTCGTGACCTTTTGAAATTTCGTGAAATAATTGATGATTAAGTGACATTTCAATTAACGCTTTGTATAGGATGGAGCCGTGAAATACGGTGCCATAACGAGCAAAGCAATCGTTAACACAACTCGTCACATGTTTCTGTCTATTTCTGTAAGGTTCCTGTAAAGTTTCTGTAAACGTCATCTTTCTGACCACCCTCTGACCACCTTCTCTGACCACCTCGTTCAGCATTATCAAGCATCACTTAGACGTAGAATCTCTACCAGCTTACCATTTTCATCGTAAACCATATACTCCTCAATGTATTACTCTGTGAATTGTTCCTGTAGCAGCTCAAATTTCTCTCGATGGTTTTGTCATTTAGATACATCTTATGTCGTACATAGCAGCCCATAGTTTACGTTTCTTTCGATTTCAGAAACGACCTAATAACGACCTGCCACATCAAGAAAACGACCCAATAACGACCCGAACGACCCGCAAAACGACCTAAATTTATGACACTTTGGATTACATGTAATTCCTTCTTCTTTTCCACGTGTCTCTTTGTCCTCTTTTCTGTATTCGCTCTGCGACAAAGGAGACGCTTGCCACAAGCAAGAACTTAAGACCACCCCGAGGCTTAACTTAAGACCAAGCCCAAGCATAAGAGAAGATAAAACAAATAGTAACAGAGTAACATAATCATCATATATACACCAGAAATGGCATCTATGACACGAAATCTTGTGCAATTATTGTTAAAAATCAAGTTGTAACGCATGATTTGCAAAGAATATAGCAATATTTTCAATGGTTTTTAGTATCTTTGCATCAAACATTAAGAAATTTGCATGGAAAATCTGAATAGAATCAAAGGAGCATTGGCTGATGCTGGTAAAACTGGTGTCTGGCTTGCCGGTCAATTAGGGAAGGATCCCGTAACGGTTTCCAAGTGGTGCACAAACACCACACAACCCAATTTGCAGACGCTGGCAAAGATTTCGGAGATGCTAAAGATTAACATTCGAGAACTATTGGTAAATCAAAACTTTTAAGTTTATGGAAAATATTCAAGAACAATTAAAGGAACAATATAACATGTCCATAGAATTCTATAACAAGGGAGACTATGAGCATTACTTCTTTCATACAAGAAAAAGTATAGAATTAATCGGAAAATTTCTGATATACGATACTATGAAAATCAAGGGTGAAGAAGAGATGGCTTCAAAAATTATAGCCGGAGATAGTTCTTTTGACCTTGATTTTCGCAACAAAGTATGCAACTTGGTACAAATACCCCAACCAAGAGAGCCAGAAGGTTCTTTCTTTATAACTCTTGCAAAGTCGACCATGTACTATGCTTTCCCGACTCTTTTTGATCCAGGACAGTTTCCGAAGTCAAAAAGAATCAAGGTAAAAATAGACACCTGCCTGGATTATATGATAGAGTACTACAATACATCAAGTGAAGTAGTAATGCATACAGCAGATTCCTCTTTAGACGAAAAAACTCAGGCTGATTCTTGCGCAACATTTTTCGTAAAGGCATTTAACGATTTAAAAACGCAGGTAAGCGAAGAGGCTGCAGTATTCTTTGCATCTCTTGATATGCCTATAAAAAACGAAATAAAGCCAGACATTAATATTGAAAAAGCCATTCACGTAAGCAATGATTTTTCAATACTGGACAACATAACACATAATCTAGAACAATCAACAGATGATTACTACGTAGCGCTTCTTCCAGAAACGTTACAAGATAACTACGGACAAACATTGAAAGCAGGAAGACTGCAAGACGTATTCCGTTTAGATTGGCATTTTATCGTTGATTTAAACAAAAAAACATCAGATGGTCTTTACGAGCAGGCTCCATCATTCAAAAAATCATCTATACGCATAATTACTGATAATATCAGCGAAGTAACAGGTGCTTCAAATCTCACTAATTGGTTATTTGCAAAGGGGCGTGTAGATTTGGGCGGATTGGACGATAGAACTACTTTAAAAAATACTCCCAAATTATTTTCTAAAACATTCGCAAAGCTTGTCAAGACAGGATTAACCAAAGACTATATTATTTTTGATTTTTCAAATAATGCATTTGGTCTTACAGAAAAACTTTTCTTGAAGTTAGAGGATGTTTTTGAAGATTGGGATGCTGTGGCTAACCGTTGTAAAATCATTTCATTTACAAGTAATCTCGCATACAAAGAGAAACTTGAGGAATGGGCGGAGTATTCTGGTGTACAGGTATTCTTTGTTGAAGCCACATTTGCAGATTTTTTAGTACATGTAAGTGAAATCAAGCCTCAAAAAGAAATCAACGCGACCAAACTACTATTAAGGGGCAAATCATTAGATATCTCTGAAGCAAAAGAACGATATCATGCAGCAGGTATTGATTTCTATTGCCCTACGAAGGATAATTCAGAAAAGTCACAATGGGATTTTTATTCTGGCGCTGAGATTACATGGGAAGAATTGGAACAACAATGTGACGTTCAACGAGACTTGTATAGAATCGTACGTTCAAAAGTAACAGATTTGATTCGTACAATTCGAAAAACATCCATTTTTACTCTTCGTCATAGGCCTGGCAGTGGCGCTACAACTTTAGCAAAAAGGCTTGGCTATGATATAACAAAGGATGATGAGAGTGGACTCTTGTCATGTACTGTTGTAGACATAAAGAATTGCAGCAACCTTCGTATAACCGACCAGTATTTGTGTCAACTTTCAGAGAAAACGGAAAACACTCCTATTCTAGCAATGGTAGAGTCTAAACATATTGGTAGAGAAAAATTTGACTATCTTGTAAAAAGGATGTCAGATGCAGGAAAGAAAGTTGTTTTCTTTTACATTGAGCCTTTCACTGGATCATACCATACACCAAAGGACAATGTTGTTCTGCTAGAATCATCATTAAAAGCAAATGAACTTCTGAGATTTGAAGATAAGTATAAACAACTAGGATTAAATGAGTCTCTTCTGGAAAATCAAAAGAGACAGCACAACAATTTAGAGGTCGTTGATTTCCCATTAATGCTCAGAGATAATAAAACCAGCCAAAATCTCGGTTCTTACGTACAAGAATGGATGGGCGTTTTGCCAGATAATTTAGTTAAATTTTGTGCATTCGTTGGCTTTGTATTTAAGTACTCTGACCTAGGCGTAAATCAAACATTGCTAAAATCAATATGGAAAATTGAAGGTAAATTTTCTATAATGTCATATCCTCCAGAAGTCGTAAATGCTATTAAGAAGATTTTGATAGAAGAGACTGTGGAAGGTTCTAATACTGGTATTTGGCGTCCTCGTTATAATAGATTTTCTACATTTATTCTTGGAGCATACAAATCAAATTGGGAGGCTGGACTATCAGAGATTGCGAAGGAATTTATCTCTCTGTGCCAAGCCGCAGGCGAATTAGGCTCTGATGACAAGGATATGCTTTATAGTGTATTTGTCATAAGAAAAAATGCTGACTATCGAGCCCTCGAAGATAAAGCCGCTAACATCAGAAACAAATTCTCTTTGTTAGTAAAAGATCTTAATGATATTGAAAGAGCTGAATCTTTATTTCATTCTTTAGTCGAAGCTTTCCCTGAGGATGCCGTCTTTAGAGGACATTTTGCTCGTTTCTTGTATGAGAAAGCAAACATGAGTAAATTTATAACTGTCGATGATCGTTTGTTTATTGATGCACAAGACCAACTTCACCAAGCGTTTGATATTAATCCGGACGATACGGATTTGTATCATATGCAGGGAATGTTACTTCGCCGTAGAATAAACGCTCTCACAAAGATGTTCCATAGAGATCTTCAAACGAAAGAGTTTGAAGAAATAGATGTTCGTGGCATTCGCGATTGCCTTGAAGATTGGGTTCAGCAAGCTTATGAAGCGTTTGAGAAAAGCATCCAATTAAGCCCTGCTAGCCCTTATGGATATGCGGCAGAAAGTCAATTGTTTAAAGAAGCTATAGAGTTTGGCCAAAAATTGCTTCAAGCAACAGATTATACTTTCTGTGAAACTGATTATGTATTTTCAGATTATACAGAAAAGTTGGGAGTTGTTCTTGATATGTTTGAACAAATATGCTATGCATTTAAAAATGACGGATTAACCCAAATTCTTAATTCTTACTACATATATGAAAGTGTAAGAGCATATCATGAAAATCTTGTTGGCAGGAGCAAAGAGTCAATAGATAAATATCGCAAAATGTATAACAATGCAAGTGAAGAGAAGAAATTATTCTATGGTAATTTACTTCTCAAGTCTATTGTATACAGTAAAACTTCTACAAAAAACACTCGCAAGGCATATAGAAATCTGACTAGACAAGAGCGCAAAGAAATTGAAGGAATATTGGAGTTTCAAAAGAACAAAGGTGATGTCAAGAGTTTTGAAACAATGTTTATGCTTAAGCTTTATGGCAACGAAGAATACTCCCTTGATGAGGCCATCGATTTGCTCAAAGAATGGGAAAGTCAATATGACGAAAATAGTCAATTAGGATGGGGGTACTTAAATGCTTGCTTCTATCTAGCAGTTTGTTATTGCGCTAAATCTATTAAGAGAGCTGTTCCTAATCTCGAGTTAACCTCGTTAGCTTCGACTTATTTTAGAAAGTCAGAAGACTTTGCAAAGAGATTTGACAAAGGTACAGTTTTACCTCAATGTTACTTAGGCGAAAGAGATGACATTCATTGCATTATAGACAAGAACATGAAAGATACCGATGCTGACACGGTAACAGGTGTTATACATCATATACACAATAATAAAGGTATCTTAAAGATGCTTTGCGGTGTAGAAGTAACATTTAATGCCAAGGGATTCGAAATACTTCACGATGAAGGTCAAACCCTACGTGGTGTGTTAGGTTTTTCTTATAGTGGACCAGGATTGTATGATTTTAGACCTGAAAATGTAGTTAATAGTTCCGAAATCTATGACGAACAGGATGAAACTGAAACAACATTTGAGGAACTTGAGAAATCTTATGTTCCAACAGAAGTTCTAATAGAAGAAGAGCCAACAGCTGAAGAAATAGAAACGAAGGAAGCGACAGTACTGCAGCCAAGAGTTGTCGGTACTATAGATTTGTCTAAATTTAAGGAGAAAACTATTGATAAAGATGGCAAGAAGAATCTCCATGGTTTTATCAACGATAGACGTGATCGTATAAGTACCCGAACACTCACTTATATTGTCGATAGAAATAATGGATTTGCTCCAGATTGTAATCCTTCGCAATACGACTATCGTGATAATGAAGAGGTTGTATTTGATATTTTTGAAACAATAAATCCGAAAACAAATCTTCCATTCGGATTCGCGATTAATATTAGACCTGCCTGTGAGGAATAAATATGCAACGCATGAATCTCTTTGATGGCGAAAGTTATAAGGCAGAATTTGCCATAGTAACCTATCGGTGGCTTATGAGTCGCCGATGGGTTACTTATGCGGATATTATGGCAGACAGATTGGGATGTTCTACAGAAGAACTACCCGCAAACCTATCCAACTGCGAAGGTTATGGCGAGCTGAAGAAGACTGTTGGCATAGTAAAGAAGGCTATCTGCGAGAAGGTTGGGAACGATTGCTTTGAAGAGGAAGGGAATAACCGAAATAAGCGTTTCCGTTATGTAGGCAAGGACAATGATCCTCTCGCAGATATGCGAAACGCTAAGGCTATAAATAATCTGCGTCAGTACTGGAAGTTCTGTCAGGATTCTGCTGGGTTCTTCCCTAAATCATGGTTGGAGTATTTCTTCAAAGATTGTCAGGACTTGCTGGACATGAAAGCCAAACGACAAAAGGGAGAACAGGTAATAAGTGCAAGTCTTGATCGTATTCTGACCAACATAGAGTACCTGCCATCGTTGTATGAAGCCATCACAAACAAAACTGTACTGGAGATTGACTACAAACCTTTCGATGAGGAAGAGGTCACGCTGATGTTCCACCCACACTACCTGAAGGAGTATAACGGCAGATGGCATCTGTTCGGTCATACAGAAGGAAGGGAGCCGGAGTATGGCTATAACATTGCTCTTGACAGAATACAGTCAAAGCCTCGTGAGAGGTCAAGAATAGAATATGTGTCAGCACCAAAGCATTTCTATGATGGGTTCTTTGAGGACATCGTTGGCGTGAGTCACATGAAAGATGCAGAGAAGGAGCATATTATTATACGTGCGCGATCATTATATATTTATAAGTTGATGGACACGAAGCCTCTTCATCAGAGTTACACCGTTGTTAAGCCATACGCCCTATATGAAGATGGTGAGTATGCTGAGTTTTCTGTTGATGTTGAGCCGAACAACGAGTTCTACGGACGCATACTTCAAATGGGAGCAGGATTGGAGGTGATTTCACCAGAATCTGTTAGAGATGAAATGGCACAACGGGTGCGTGAATTAGCAACTTTATACCCCAAGAATGAATAGCGGAATGGTTCCAAAATGAGAGGAACCATTATACACACGACTACTTGATTTTATTTGCGAAAAACGTATTACCTTTGCAGCGTCAAACTTCAACACCACCTTGGAGTTGACGCTGCAAATCGTTGGTGGTGTACAAAAACAATACACAAATGGAAACAACAAAAACAGAAACGCCCATGACAGAAAAAGATCGTTGGATGTTAGCTGCTGCTATCTGCTCAGCTATTGGTACTGCAATCACAGCTTACTTCGCAGGAAGGAAGTAATGCGTACATCCGGTGTATTGGTTCCAAATCGAGAGGAACCAATACACTTGGGAAAAGCTTAGGCAGGACGATAAAAAGTCTGTAAATTTGCACCGCAATTCCGAGAGAGTTGGTTTTGTTTATACATTATTTTATTTATCAACAACAGAGGTGGCGGCCTATTCCGCTAAACAGACAAACTCAAAACGAAACGAAGATGAACACATCACTCGCACTCGTTGCCGCAAAGGCACTCCCAGCCCTCTCGGGCAGTTCTCTCACCTACAATCCTGAGAAGAACGTGTACCTCACCCTTGGTTACACCAGCGCTGCTGGCAACACCTACTACAAGGCAATCCGCCTCTCTGACCGACTTGCCGTGTACTACCACATAGGTGAAGGCTACGCTCACACCTTCCTGAACGGCATCACGCTCTTCGCATGGAACGGCCAGAAGGCGAACATCATCGCACAGAAGTTCTGGGGCGGCTGCAACTGGAGATGCTTCAACGAGCGCACAGCTAAGGAAGAGAGCATCATCATGCTGAAGGACTTCCTCGCAGGACAGGCAAAAGCCATGGGAAGCGTCATCGCTGACAGCCAATTGCTCGCCTTCTCCAGAAACATGATCGAGGAAACCCAGCAGAAGTTGCTCCGATAAGCCTAGGGCACAGAGAGAAGGACAACCAAAGTTACAAACCAAGAAAAACAGACAAGAAGATGGCATCACTTACAAAAGCGATCAACAAAGACTTGTTCGACAAGATCCTGCCAACATTCGGCAACCCAAGAGTTCACGTTCCTGTGTGGGACGAAGGTCAGAAGATGTTCCTCTGCGAGGAATACGAGAGCGGCAACGGACACCGCTACTACAAAGGCGTACGATTCTGCGACCGCATCGTCATAGTGGAAAAGGTGGGACTCTACCATACCTGGACCTACATCGACGGCATCGAAGTCTATGCCTTCAACGGCAAAAGGCTGGAACTCGTACAAAAGCGCGACTACGGCAAGACGTTTCGCAACGAAGAGTTCATCCGTCAGGAGTCGGAAACCATGGTGCGCAACTACTTCGAAGGCGTTCTGAAGGCACAGAGGTCATCCATGCCGAAGGAACAACTTGAAGCACAAGCCAAAGGTATCGTCGAAGGTTGCTACAAGAGCTTCCTCGACAGCGACTTCAACACACGTCTCACCCAAATCCTCCCACAAATCGAACAGAAGTAGGACATGCAGAACACACAGATAGACC
The DNA here is from genome assembly GCF_025151535.1 of Segatella copri DSM 18205. NCBI lineage: Bacteria > Pseudomonadati > Bacteroidota > Bacteroidia > Bacteroidales > Prevotellaceae > Segatella > Segatella copri. The sequence continues at coordinate 2,933,175 of NZ_CP102288.1, read as the reverse complement.
CACAGAACCACGAGCAGCAACTTGCATACGAGCTTGTTGCCAATACAAACTCCAGTTTCTTCCTCACAGGACGTGCTGGTACCGGTAAGACAACCTTCCTCCACAATGTGCAGAAGTTGGTCGGAAAACAGTTCATCACCCTTGCGCCAACAGGTGTGGCAGCTATCCTTGCCGGTGGTGATACCATTCACTCTTTCTTCGGTCTTCCGATGGAGGTTTGCACTCCTGGAACCTGCGGAAAGATGAACGAAGCAAGAATCCTCACCCTCCTCCATGCAGATACCATCATCATCGATGAGGTGTCGATGGTAAGATGTGACGTGATGGATGCCATCGACTACACCATGCGTAAGGCACTCAGAAACAACATGCCATTCGGAGGCAAGCAGATGATCTTCGTGGGCGACATGTTCCAGTTGCCTCCTGTGGTGAAGCAAGGTCCAGAAAAAGACTTGCTGAAGGACTTGTACCATACAGATGACTTTTTCTTCTACAAGTCGGATGCCATCAAGCGCATGCGATTGGTGAAGATTGAGTTCCAGAAGGTGTACCGTCAGGATGATGAACACTTCCTTCACATCTTGGAAAACGTCCGCATGAACAAGGTGACACCCGAGAACATCATGCACCTCAATGGTCGTGTACACACACCAGGCGAGGAAGATGGTGCTGTCATTACCCTAGCTTCCATCAACAAGACTGCCGACAAGATCAACCTTCAGCGACTGGAGGAGATTGACGCAGAGGAGTTCGTATACGAAGGTACAGTTGACGGAACCTTTGAGGAGAAACGCTTCCCTGTAGAGTTGAAACTTCGCCTGAAGGTTGGTGCTCAGGTGATGTTTACACGCAACGACCAGCAGAAACGTTGGGCAAACGGTACGCTCGGAAAGGTGACTAAGCTCAACAAGGACGAGATTAGCGTTACGCTCAACAATGGCGAGACGTATGTTGTGCCTTGTTGCTCATGGGAATCGTACAGCTACGACTACAACAAGGAAGAGCGCAAAATGAAGAAGGAACTAACAGGTACCTTCACCCAATACCCTCTGAAGTTGGCATGGGCGATAACGGTACACAAGAGCCAAGGCATGACCTTTGACAAACTCTCGCTCGACCTGAGCCGAGGTATGTTTGCAGCAGGACAGCTCTACGTAGCACTCAGCCGTGTGCGTACGCTGGAAGGTCTTTACCTCTCGAAGAACGTCATTCCTCAGTATGCCCACACCAGTCGTGAAGTGCTCACTTACGCAAGCGAGTACAACAACGAACAGCAGATTGGCAACGAGATCGAGAGTGGCAAGGCTGTCTATGGCGCTCTTCAGCAGAACGACTACGATGAGGCTGCCAAACAGTACCTGATGCTCGTGGCAAAGAAGGCTGAGGATGGCGACTTCAAGGAGGCGATGCAGCAGGCAAAGCGTTTCCTGGACATACTGGTGTGTGACGAACATCTGTATGGGACAATAGAGGGCGTACCAGAAAGTCTTCACCGCTCAAATCATTGGGCTCCGAAGTACATTGCAGCCTTGTTGAGTCTCTACGCTCAGAAGTACGAGGATGCCTTGGCTCTCATCGGTGAGGTCCTAGAAGGTCATCAATGTGCGGAGGCTTTGTACGTGAAGTCGCGCGCTTTGGCAAAGCTTGAACGCTACACGGAAGCTGACGAAACGAACTGCCAGTTGGCGAATGTGTTCGAGATGGCAACACCTGACGCAAAGGTACTCTTCATGATTGCCATGCTCAATGAGATGCACATTGGTGATCCAGGTCTTGATCTCATGCGAAAGCTGGTGGAAGCACGGCCAAAGTACGACCTCGGCATCCTTGCCTTGCGCACATTGATGCAGAAGCATGGCCTGCAGCTCGACAAATTGTCGGACAACAACTGCGAGTTGGTGGATCTCTTCAACTCTGATGCTACAGAAGAGGAGTTCCTTGCCCAACTGAAGGTGTGTCGCGAGAAAGTACCAAAAGCAATTGCTTACCTGATTCGCCGAATCAAGAAGCAGGAGTTCAACGAAGAGCAACCCATCGAGGAATGATGGGGGCTCTTCTCAAACCGGAAAGATAAACATGGAGAAATTCACAGCAAAACTGAGAGACATACAAGAGACGAAATTCCCAATTGTCAAAGCTGCATTCAAGGGAAAGGATGAGCAGATTTACATCGGTGTCATGATGATAGACACCGGTTCGGTAAACTGTATTCTGAACAAGTCTGTTCTTCCTAATCTCAATGACGATGCTCCCATAGAGGGGAAAACGATGAAGATTCATTCTGTACAAGGTAGAGGTGTGGAGTGTCAAGGTTATTCGTTGTCATTTCGCATAGGTAATGGAGTGTTCTCCGATACCTTCTATGTCAACAAGGAAATGGACTTTGATCAGATGTTCGACGGCCCATTCATCGGCATCATTGGGCATGAGTTTCTAAGGCGCAACAACATGGTGCTTGACTACGAGACGGAAACATTACATGCTTCAGAAGGATCTATTAAAGGCAATCCAGAGGATTATGCGTTCTTCTTCACGATGTCATACGGATTAAAGCAGTACAACATTCCTGTCGTAGGACTTGTCTATGGCGATAAGGAGTATCTGATGGTGGCAGATTCTGGAGCAAATGATACGGTCATAACAAAGCACTTGATGGATGATGCAGGAATCTGTGTAAGACATTTGGATAACGAGGGAACTGTAACCTGTTTTACCACAGATACGTTGGAAACTGCATTGTACGATGTCACGTTGAGCATCATCAGCGTGGGTGGAACTCCAGAATGCCCTAAGCTATACACTCAAAACGACAAAGTACAGGTCATCAGCAATTGCCAATATATAATGGACGGTTTGAAGGATGCAGAAGGCAATGACCTCATGCCTATCTCAGGCATGTTGTCTTCGAACTTCATGCACAAGAACAAGTGGGTGCTGGACTTTGGAACAGGGGTGATGTTCCAGAGGAAGGATGAGTGATTAGGTGTGACATTCATAAAATATAACCGATTGGTGATAAGTATTTAGCCTATTACCAATCGGTTTCATCTACAAGAGGTCTTTGATGTCTTTACCTACAAATATGGCAGAACCATGCTTGCGTTCATAGGCATCAATGCCGTGGTTGAGAAAAAGTTCCATTACCTGACGGATGGTAAAGCCTTCACGGCTAGCAATAGCTTTTATCTTCTCTACAATAACATTATCACAGATGAAGGTAAAGTGTTCCGAAGGCTGACCCGACGATTTGTCGGATGAGCCCTTGGAAATTTTCCTCTTTGGAGGAGCTTTACCTGTTGGAGGTGTAGTCTTTAGCTGATTCGTCTCTTCTGCAACAGGTTCTGTAACTGCTACCTGCTGTTTCTGAACCTGCTGAGGAACAGCACCTGTGTTTCTTCTTACAATATCGCTCAGGTTTGGCAACTCTACCAATGCCTGATTGTTGTTTGTGTCCGACATAGGCCTACTTCTTGATATAGTCAATGATAGGTTCGAATGCAAACTTCACGGCATTACGCTGATACGTGGTCAATGGCAGTATGGTACTGTAGCACTTCACAACAACGCTTTGCTTGATGCGAGGTGTCAGCGTTCCATAAGGCCCCAGCAGATTCTTGGCGGACTCACGTGCCTCCTGCACCTCGTTTCTCCGCTCCTCAACTGCTGCAATGCTGTTGGGAATGAAGAACATCCTCGCCTTGCTCACACTCTTGAATACCTCAGCGAATATCTGGGTAGCATCCAGATTGTCGCTGTCATAACGAACAGGAGTCACGGCAACATCTGCACCCTGATAGAACATACCAAGTGCACGGTCATTGATATTGCCAGGGCAATCAACGACGATACAAGCAGGAACCTGCTTTAGCGACTCAATCACAGACTTGACAGTTTCCAAGTCATCAGAATTGAATGGCTGGAGCTGCCAGGGTAGAGCGGCATACGGGTTCTCCGACAACTCGCGCTGACGGTGACGGAAGATTGACTGCTGAATGTCAGCATCAACCACCATAACCGGAATGCCCTGCTCATGAAGGTAGGTAGAGAAAAGCACCGACAGGCAACTTTTTCCGACCCCACCCTTCAGGTTTGAGAATAGAATAATCTTATTATCCATACGGAAATCAATTAAAAGTTAACAAATCAGTATACATCACTTCTTCAACATTCTCTGATTCTTCTTCATGCGCTCTATGACAGCATCCACACCTTCGTCCTCCACTATGTCATGAATCTGTCGATAGGTGGAATTGTAGATGGAATCGTTACGGAAATATACATCCATGATGTTGTGTGTTGCCGCAGCCGTACTCAGTTTCTCAACCTTAACAGAATAAAGGCACAGCACAACGAGAGTTATCGCATAAATGTATATAATCGTCCATGCAACAGGACTCTTGTACCATTTTAGATGAACCCACTCCATGAGCTTGCGATGAATGCTTTGGTTGTTGAACGTCTTAGCCATGTAGTCAACCTTCTCATCAGTACGGATATGGTTCTCGTTGTGATTGTTCAGCAGAAAACCATAATTGCCGACATCAGTCCTTAGTTGCTTCATGGACTCGTCATTGGTTCTAAGAGACCCAGACAAGGTGTCCATCTTCTCCTTCATGGAAGCCATCTTCTCCAATAAATCCTTGTTGTTCTCGCACCACTTGGCATAAGTCACCTCTGGAGAAGCGATGTAAGCCTCATGTGTTATACTCTCTGCAAGAATGAAGAACTCCTGATGCACGGCATACTGAATCCATTCAATCAACTCAGCCTTGGTGCAGGGCAGACTGCACCCTTGGGCAGGAACAGGATCGACTCCATTGTTCGCTTGCTTGCATCCTCGATCTCACGCTTCTCGTCACGCGCATGGATAATCTTGGAGTTACCCTCTAACTTCTCTACACGTTTGAGGATGTCGTCCTCATTTTTCTTGATGGCTGCCACAATCGCGCCAAGATTGTTAACAGTCTGCTGTAGTTGTGTTACGTTGTTTGCCATATAAAATCACCTCCTTCCTTTTCTTTTATACTTGTTCTTGTTCTCTTCTTTATCATCGTCATCATCACGCCATCCACCGGAAGAACTGTTACCGCCACCGCCCGAAGTCTGGGCTATTTCTGTTCCACCCATGGCCAGTTCAAGAGCAGCAGCTGCAATTTTGCGACCAATGCCAAAACCTTCATCAGCAGAACTTGAACCAGAATCAGAGAATTTCTGTGAGAAGTCAAACACATTGTTGATGTCAAATGGTTCATCGGTGTGTACTTTGTCCACAAGGGTTACATCCTCATTCTCCACATATTCGTACTGACGTATATCCGGGAACTCTGGATCAATTCTGTAGCGTTGGTTGTACTCGTCTGTGTACACCTTGTTCTTGGCTTCCTCGTATTTGAAGTATCTGTCGAGAGCAGGGAGAGAGAACTTATCCTTGCCCAGGGCAGAACCTTTGAACTTGTACTCGCCATCTTTGAAACTGATACCAACACGCTCGCCAATCACCTTGTCAAAGCGGAACTCAACAGTGACACCCTCAGAAAGAAGAGCCTCCTTGAAGTCGTCCCAGCTATGGCTTTCCTCCAGGGCCTCGGTGACTTTAGCCATAAGTTCGTACCTATGCTTCTCCTTACCTCGAAGATGATCAAGATTCATCTGCTCGTTTCCGCTTGAAATATAAAGTCCGTACTTCTGACTAAGTTCACGACACACCTTCATGTTCTTCTTGAAGTTATTAGCATTGATAGTCTTCCTATCGTAGTTAACCCTATTGTATAAAAGGTGAGCATGGTCATGGTCTTTGTCCCTATGTCTGACAAGAAGAAACTGAGTTTCAGTAATACCCATTCGTGCCATATAGTCAAGACAGATGGTAGTCATAAGTTCATCAGTCATTTTTGACTTGTCCTGAAGAGCAAAGCCAATGGCAATATGCCCAGAAGGATTCGTGACTCTTGGATTTGCTGCCGCCTGGAAATTGAAACTCTCAGTAATCGTGCGATTACTTTCAAGCAATAATCCATTGCTGGCAAGGATGGTGCTGTTCTTCTCCTTGGGGTTGTTGACATAGTTGACACGTCCGCCAAAGGATGCAATGTTATCCTTGATTTTCGCCATCATGATGTAATCTCCTCTTCGTTAGGTTCAACAATCGGAACGCCCTCCAGTTCCTCACGCTTTATGAAGCGGTGTGGATGGTAGAGCTTTTCCAGTCCTGTTTTAAGAAGACTGACCACTTCCATGACCTGGTCTTCGATGAACTTGGACATACCGTATTTATGCCCCATGGCAACAAATTGGCTCAGGTTATTCAGGGCACCAGCATACTCACGTCCCAGTTGCAGCTCCTCAGGTGAGGCAATAGCGAAAATCTTGCCAAACTGAGTCACGTCTCTCAGGTAGTCACTTTCTTTCTTCTTACGAGATTTTCCAAAACTGGTCTGGATATTCAGATTCTCCATCGGGTTAACTCGGAACTTCTTCACGATGGTGCGAACAGAACCTTCGGACAGTTTCGGTCTTCCTGCAGACCTCTTTACGTATTCTCCCGAATCGGGATCCTTGTTCTTATACTTCGACATGCAATAGTCTTTTTTGTTATATATTAGTAGAAAAAGGTAAGGACAGAAGATTTTCCGTCAGCCTTGGTAGATGGATAGTCTTCATCGTTTTGAGGGGTACGAGTAATGGGTGGTCTTCTGGCCAATGAAAGAGTTTGACTTTATTGAAGGTAATCTCTTCATTGTCTTGGGAGGCATCCATTTGGGGCGTTTATTGTGGCACAATAAACTAAACTCGCCACCCTCAAAACAGTCCCTACCTACTTAGTCACATATACAGCTCGGCAGAGCCGTCGTCAGGCCTTTATTTCTGATGACAGACTGCTCGTTTAGCGACGGAGACGACGCCAAGTTCCTGTTCTTTCATCACAGCCAAAAGCAAAGTTCAAGATGCTGAGGGCTTCATCAGAAGGGGAGAAATCCTCGCCAGATGTAAAATCACTGGCACAAGATTCGTTAGTAGAAGCGATGCGTGCCATGCAAGAATCAATACGCTCTTTCAAACGCTCGTTCTCCATGCGGAGGTCGTGAATTTTCATCAGACGCTCCTGAAGGGTTGCTTCATCAGACGAGATGCTAGAAGGCTCTACGTCCATACGCATTGCTGCAATGACCTGTTTTCCAATCTCGCTACCGACAGCCTTAGCAATGCGTTGGATGTCGCGGTTGGTGAGTCTTACCACTGGCAAATGCTCACCATTTCGGTTTGAAGTAGTATTCATATCAAATACATTTTTAATGTTAATAATAAGCAGACAGAGGACTTTTGTCTGCCATGTTAAGAGGGGAGTGAATAACCAGAACTTAACAAAAGGGAAAAAGAGTGAGACTGACCAGATGAATGTCCATTCAAAGGGCTTGGCGCCTTGTGCCGTTGTCTGTTGTTCAAAAAGGCAGTCTATAACTCTGTTTCTTACCTCCGTTATCAGAAGTGGTTAATGTTTCTTCTGTAAAGCTTGTATTCTTTGTCCACCTTGTTTACTTTGTGTACTTTTTCAATGGATGATCGAATCCCGTTTGTCAAGTCCACATTGTCCACAAAGACTACATTGTCAACAGCATGTACAGAGTCCATATTGTCCTCTTCACTGAATCCCTCTGCAAAATCAGATAGTATATGGCTTTCGCCAAGTTAATGATTAAATTGTTCGATAAGAGTCATTAGTGTAGATAATTTTCTCAACCATCTCATTGAGACGGTCTGCTATACGGTCTTTGTAATGTTCACGGATTTTTTGAGGAGTAAGATTCGTGGTTATAAAGGTAAACAGCTGCTCGTCGTAACGCTTGGTCAGCAAATCAATCACGGGCGTGTAGACGTTACCATAAGCCAATACCTCCATGGGTTCTGTACCCAAATCGTCAATGCCAAGCATATCTGTTTTCGCCAGTTCCAGAAACTTTTGATAGTTATCCTTGCACAACTGGGCAATATATTTGGCATCCACAATTCGTATTCCGTAGCTGCTATGGTCATCGGGATTTAGTATCTCCAAATGATTCAATAGTTGTTGAAAAGCTTTAAGCATAGTACTCTTACCGTTGCCGCACTCTCCACATAGGAGTATTCCGAACTTAGAATCATTGGACGTTAGCCAGTGCGCCATCTGATTCAACTGAGACTTTACTTCGTCGTTGTAGATAAATTCACGATGACGATACTCAACCTCGGCCATACATGCCGCCAACAGATAGTTGTAGGCCATTTCTTCTGTCATATCAAGCCTAAAACGAGCCTTCGTAGTCCGACGACTTAGTAGGTATTGCTTCAACCGCTCTACACTTGTCATGATGTCCTTGCTTGTTACTTCCATTGTAGAATTTGTTGTTTAACGGCTGTTTGACCAGCCAATTTACGAAATGATTCTTGCAGTCATTCTGTTCTCTTTCTGACTGCCCAGTTGCTCTCAGGTACTGAAAGAACATACTGACTTTTTCCTTCACCATCTCTATACTTGCGTCCGTCATGCCTTTTGATAGAAGAAGTCTGAATACCGATTCTATCCACTCTTGATCAGCAAGAAACATTCTTTCCAAATCATCCAATCCCAAAACTGTTTTCATACGTGCGTTTGTTATTGAGCTTTCTTTGTCTTTTTCTTTGTCTTTTAAAGGTGACAACGACTCCGACAACTGACCCGAGAATTGAGACGGCAACTTATCCGACAACTCGCCCGACATCTGACCAAACAACTGTTCATTTGATTCCGTTAAGGTGTAAAGAGGATTGTCGTTAATGCCAGAACCAGGAGTAAAAGTTATGAGCCCCTTTCGTCTCAACCCCTCACGTGCCTTCATCACATTTTGTTTGCTTGTATTGAGATAGACACAGACTATCGCAGTGGGACAACGTATTGGCATTCTCCACATCTGCGTGTTGGCTCTGTTAAGCAAGTAGAAGTATAACGCAGCTTCGCTGGTGGTAGAACCAGAATCTTCTGCCATGCGCCAGAACCTTGCTACCAAATTAAACATGTTCATAAACTCTTCTTTGTTATTTTTTAGCGTTAACATTCTTGGACTTGATAAGTTCATCAACAGCCTTCTTTGAATACAAGCTACGTCGTCCAAGTTTATGAGCAGTGATGTCACCATTTTTCTCCATACGCCAGAGTTTGGTGGTGGAAACATGTAGATGGTCACATACCTGGTCACGTGTGTAATACTCTTCTTCAAGCGATGCCTGTTCTACGGGCTTTTGTCCGTTTAAGATCTCTTGTACAATTTCTGTTATGAAGGCTTTAAGCTCGCCATCCTGTAACATTATAAAATTTCCTGTCATATAGTTCTATGTTTTGATTTCTGCTGCAAAATTAGTGAGATTGCAAAACATAAAACCTCGGCAAAAAATACTACGATTTCTGCCGAGGTGATATTAACAAAAAGAGGAGAATATTTAACACATGTCCTCAAAACATCCGGATAAAAACTAGAAATTCCCTCCGTTTTGCCATCATTCAAAACGAAAGGGGAATAAAAGTAGATTAATGAAAACCGCTACATCTGTAGCACTATTGAATAATGTCAGGTGACATAAGCATTCGGAAACGAACAACTATATCACGCACGTGCTTCTCTGCTTGCTTAACCTGTTTACCCGTTATACTAATGTTATAGTCATTTCTATTTGTCAAGGCGTGATACAATGCCTCTGCATGATCAAAGCCCATCTTTATCACATACTGAGGAAACTTTTCTCTCAAAGCATTATGGTAACTGCGATAGGAATACTTGTCATTGAGCAGTTGGCATTTGTCCAAAGCCGCAAAGATGTACGCAAAGATGGAATCTGTATCATTAAACTGTTTATCTTCTGCTATCATCTAATCCATCTCCATGATTATCTGGTCACGATATTCTGGGCATATCATTTCTTCAAGAAGCAGACAGGTGTCTCTGCGTCCTCTTCTGCCTTTCAAGTCCATAAGTGCAGAGGCTACAATTTTTTTTGTAGGGCCCTTCTCTATATTCTTCCATTGGCCTTTTGTATATCCTGCCTTCTCAAAACTTGCATATACCAGACTTTGTATTGCCTCTATTCCAAGCGTCTTTATAAAGCCAAGATTGCCATCACTCAAAAGATTCTTTGAAATGATTTCAACCGCATTTGAGAAGCCGTTATCAAAAGCCAACCAGTAAAGGGTGCTATTAAAATGTGGATTATTGCTCAGGATTTTCTGCCTGGTTGCCTCATTATTCAAAGACGAGTCCAAAATACTACCCAGTTTGTCATGGAATGACAAGTTTTCCGATGACACTATGTTCTTCGTGTATCCATCGGTATCAGGTACAAAGCATGATATTAGTGCCATCATATCCTTGACACCTCCAAGTGATAATATGTCCATCAGACTATTGAATCCTTTCGTCGCAAAAGTCATGTCACCATCGCAAGCTTTATTCACACTGTCAAGGAACTCCGCATACTTTTGGGGATGGTCATAATGCCAACGTCGTAGAGTCAGAAGGTTCAAGTCCTTCTCAATGGTTGAAAGTTCTTCATTCTCCTCCACCTCCTTTTGCTCCACTATACTCTCCACCATCTCCAACATGCCAAACCTCCGTAATACATCTTTGCGTATCTCTATGCTTTTGAATGCCTGTTCCTGTCCATTATCAAAATACAAATAACAACAAAGGGCATACAAAAAAACATCGTTTTCTGCTATGGCTTCAGTATAAAGCTCATTAATGGTCACATTTTCCTCTTGCAGACACATAAAAACAGTCAAGAGATTTATTAGCGACTCTATGTCAACATCAAATGTCTTGGATATTTTGGTTATGTCAGTTTCGGTAGCAAGTGCATGACACAACTCCTTGAACTCTGCATACTCTTCATGGTTATTTGCTAACCATGTAGATAAAACCTCCTTATCTACTGGAGTTATTTCTGCGTTTCCTTCTTCCATATATAATAATGTGTAGATTTATATAGCTATTTATAGCCAAGAAATAATCTCGACCACTTACTTTTCCAACTGTTTTAACAGGAATTCTTCAAGCGTTTTCTTGTCTGGCAACTGAAGCATGTAGGTTGATACAAAGAGTTGGTTGTCCATGCCGGCGAGAGCGTATTCCACCATCTTCTTGCCTTTTCTTGTACATAGAAGAATGCCAATAGGAGGATTGTCGCCAGGTTGCATCTCGTGCTCCTTATAATGAGAAACGTAGGCATTGAGCTGACCAAGGTTCTGATGTGAGAACTCCTCGTCCTTCAGTTCAATAATTACGCCACAATGCAGGATTCTATTATAGAACACCAAGTCAGGGTAATAATAGTCGTCATCAATGATAATGCGCTTCTGGCGTGACTCAAAACAGAATCCTTTGCCCAGTTCAAGGAGAAAGTCTTGTAGGTGGTCGATAAGAGCATTCTCAATGTCTTTCTCGCCAACCACCTCATTCGCCTTCAAACCAAGGAACTCAAATGTGAATGGCTGGCGTATCTGTAATTCGTTATTGTCATGACCTTGTAAAGAAGGGAGCGAGAGCATCTTCTCAGGGTTACTGCTGATACCTGTACGCACATAGAGATTTGTGCTTATTTGACGGCGCAACTCACGCACAGACCATGTACACTTGATGCACTCCTGTTCGTAGAAGTAACGTGCAAGTGGATCATCAACAGTCATAATCTCGACAATATGCGAAAATGATAGCCTAGAAATAATCATCTGGCCAGTCGTTCTGAATCCGTCCGACACTGTCGGACTATTTTCTATGTGTTCATTTTCGGTCATTTGAGTATCGCACAACCCTGATGCATCTTTGGTCTCCAACAATTTGTCCGACACTGTCGGACTTATTACACCAATGATGTTCTCAACCATTTGAGGATAAAGTCGGTAAAACTTTCTTGAATTCTTGAAAAGGGTTTCTGTCAGTCCTTTCCTGTTCACTCTTTCTTCCAGTCTCTTCAACAATTGAGTTCCGTACTCAGCCCGATCTTTACCATGTTGTTCAAATTCAATAATGTAATAGCCATATAGCCAGTTCCGCATTGTCTGCATACGGTTTATCGCTTTAACTGCAGTGGTTTGGGCTGCATCATGAGTGTCTCGAATAATCTTGGTCAGTTCATCAAAAGAATGGGTATTCTGACTCCAATCCTCGACAGGCAGTTCCATGCCATCGTGGAGGTATGTTGTAGATTCGTTAGCCATGATTGTATAATTCATTAAGTTATGGTGTTATTCGCCACTATGTGTGTCATTACGACAAAGCAGCGACTATTGCTTTCTTCTCTTCCTCGCTCAACCCCATCAGCATTTCAATCAGCTGCTTGTTGTCTGCCTTCTTTGTCTTTACTTTTGGAGGGTTGGAGTTAAGCAAGTAGTGGTTGTACTCCAGCATTTTGGCCAGAGGATAAGCACCAATATAGTTTGAAGTGATGTCACCACCGCCACTATGCCCCATGCTGTCGCTTATGTACTTGTAAGGAACCACACCCGAATTATTAAGGTTGGTTGCAAAACTATGTCTTGCCCATGTTGGTGAAGGCTTTTGCTCCATTCCAAGCATATCAGCGACTTTCTTCATGTGTTCCCGAATGTAGCGGTTGTATCTCTGAATAACCCACACTTCCTGTTCAGGCGTTATCTCATCACTCATTATCGGAAACACTCTTCTACCCAAGCGAGGTTCGTTTCCATACTTGTCAAGAATGGCTTTTAGCTCCGGAGTTATTGGGAAGATTACCTCACTGGCGCTTTCGTTTCTGTCGCGTGTCTTGTGGCGGAGAAATCGCATCTGCTTTCCGTGGGTTGAATAGTACCAATCATCATATGTCAGGCGGAGTGTATCGGCAAGGTTCTGCCCATCGCCAAGATACATGAACAGGAAGAGTCCAAGGTCACGGAAAATAGCTTGCTTCTCTCGTGGCATATACAACTCATGCCCATTTTCATCAACGGCTTCATCCTTCTTCCAAAAGTCATACAGCATACGCATGGTTGCCGTATCAAGAAATTCGTGCTTGCGACTTTGGGACTTGTTGTAGCCAGAATCTTTGAACATTTCCTTTGTGTCGCCCTTTACAAGTCCTCTTGATATGCAGATATTGACGATAGTCCTGAAGCTACGCAAACCGATGGCAATGGTTGTTATGCCAAGGCCGGACTTTTTCATTCGCCTCCCCCATTCCTGCACAAAAGCCTTATCAATATCTGCAAAAGCAACATCGGTACCCATATCCTTGACGAAGCGTCTGTACACGTCCTTGTTGCATCTTGCAGAGCCAGCTTTGCCTTCGTTGAGTTTGCCCTGCATGTACTCTTCCCAAATGGAATAGATGGTTGTATTCTCATCCTTCTTGCCCTGGTATATGTCTTGAAGTTTGCGAAGCGAGAAGGTATTGGTGTCAATCAATTCGTTTATAAGCTGGCGAATCTTCTCCATTTGATTCTTCATCTCGTCACGTTCCGCCATCTGGACACGTCGCCCAGTTTTCTCGTATTCACAAATATCCAACCACTCTTGCAAAGTATAAGCCCTTCCCAGCCTAAGGAAAGCTTTCTGTCCTCCATGACAAACACGCACGGCAACAGGAATAGGCTGACTATAATCGCCAGCCTTACGAATGTCAAGAGTCAAAGACCCATATACACTACCGTTGGAAGACGTGAATTTGACAAGGCACTTGTCTCCCCTCTTGTTGGTTTTCTGCTTCTTTATAGCATCTTTTGTGGTTTGTTCCGCTTTTTGTGACTTCATATTGCCTTAAACCTCCGTATTTATTGAAGGTCTCGGTGACCTTTTGGTGACCTTCAGGTGACCTTCTGAAATGAAAACTGATGCAAAGTTAGGCAATTTTCTGAAATCTACAAAATAAAACAGGCGTTGAATATCAGTGTTTTATGATTATTTATAATTTCGTGAAATATATTGCAAACAGACTCATAATCTGGAGGTCCTAGGTTCAAGCCCTAGCTGGTCCACGCTTCTATTACAGCGACTTACGAGCAATCGTAGGCCGCTGTTTTTCTTTTTTCACAAAACGTATCCGACAGAAAAAAAGAGGGCAACTGGAGCTTTTGCAACCAAGTTGCAGAAACCTTTTCGTAATTTTGCAACCGAAATAGAAAAAGGAACTGAATGTTCCGAGTTATATAGAACTAAAAGTATTGCAAAATTATGGAAGAAATGAAACATTCTCACGAACATCATCATGAATGCCATTGTGAAAAATCTCACGAACATCATCATGAGCACAATCATGATTGCTCATGCGGCACAGAAGAACATGAGCACCAGGGGTGCGGTTGCCACCACCATCATCACCATGAAGAAGGCGGTTTGAAATCCAAACTCTTTCTGATAGGAGCAACCATCATCCTCCTGATTATCGCTGTTTTCATCGAAAAGGAATACAGTCTGGCTACCTGGCAGTTGCTCCTCGTCTATCTCATTCCTTATTTATTAATAGGACACGAGACGCTAGGCGAAGCTGCAGAAGGTATTGCCAAGGGCGATATGTTTAACGAAAACTTTCTGATGGCTATTGCAACCATCGGAGCACTTTGCATCGGATTCTTCCCAGGATCAGATACAGAATTCCCGGAGGCAGTCTTTGTGATGCTCTTCTATCAGGTGGGCGAACTCTTCGAAGGATATGCAGAAGGAAAGAGCCGCGACAGCATCTCGCATCTGATGAATATCCGACCGGATGTAGCGAATGTTGAAAGAAACGGAAAAGTAGAGTCGGTTTCGCCGGAAGACGTCAAGATAGGAGAAACTATCGTAATCCGTCCGGGAGAGAAAGTTCCATTGGATGGTATTGTTGTTGAGGGAAGCTCAGCCTTGAATACCGTTGCACTGACAGGTGAGAGTATGCCACGGGATTTGAATGAAGGCGATACTATCATGTCCGGTTGCATCAACCTTTCAGGAGTAGTTCGTGTACGCACCACCAAGAGTTTTGGCGAGAGTACCGTATCCAAGATTATTTCTCTGGTAGAGAGTGCAGACAAGAACAAGTCGAAGAGCGAGGCTTTCATCACCCGTTTCGCCCGAGTCTATACTCCTATCGTTGTTTTCGCAGCCATTGCCCTGGCGGTTATTCCTCCATTCCTGGCAGCTACGGGAATCGTAGGTGAAGGAACCTTTGGCGAGAACTTCCCATTATGGCTCAACCGCGCCTTGATATTCCTGGTAGTTTCCTGTCCTTGCGCCCTGGTCATCAGCGTGCCCCTCACCTTCTTTGGCGGCATCGGCGGAGCATCCCGGAATGGTATTCTCATCAAGGGCAGCAACTATATGGATGCTTTAGCCAAGGTGGGAACCGTTGTGTTCGACAAGACGGGTACCTTGACCCACGGAGAGTTTGCCGTAGCAGCTGTTCATGCAGACACTTCCTGCCCAGACCATTCATCCCATGATGCAGATAATGTGCATATTGGCGAATATTCTGACAAGGAGAAAATCCTGCTTCATCTGGCAGCTCATGCCGAGCATTTCACCACTCATCCTATCGGCGCAGCCCTGCGTACTGCCTTCCCGCAAGAAGCAACAGATGGCTGCGAGGTGACCAATGTAGAGGAAATTGCCGGACAGGGTATCCGTGCCAAAGTGAACGGCAAGGTGGTTTGCGTGGGCAACAAGAAGATGATGGAAAGCATCGGCGCCCAATGGCACGACTGCAATCAGGTGGGAACCATCATCCACGTCGCCATTGATGGCAAGTATGCGGGACATATTGTGATCAACGACACCCATAAGGGAGGAAGCGCCCATGCCATCAGAGAGCTGAAAGAACTGGGAGTAGAGAAAACGGTAATGCTGACGGGTGACCGCAGAGAAGTGGGAGAAGATGTTGCCCACAAACTGGGACTGGACGAGTGCCGCGCAGAACTGCTGCCAACCGATAAGGTTTCGCATGTAGAACAACTGCTGAAGACAAAACCAGCAGGCAAGACGCTCGCTTATGTAGGCGATGGCATCAACGATGCCCCTGTATTGAAGCGTGCCGATGTGGGCATTGCCATGGGTGGACTGGGTAGCGATGCTGCCATCGAAGCTGCCGATGTAGTACTGATGGATGATGACCCTAGAAAGATTGACCTTGCCGTAAAGATAGCCAGAAGAACCATTCATATCGCTCACGAGAACGTGATATTTGCCATCGGAGTGAAGGTTGCCGTACTGATTCTCGCCACCATTGGTCTCGGCACCATGTGGATGGCAGTCTTTGCCGATGTAGGTGTTACGGTACTGGCTGTATTGAACGCCATGAGAAGTTTGGGTAAAAATCGTCTTTTTTATCGTTAAATACCAAAATAAGTTGTATCTTTGCAACCGAATTTTAATATACAATACTGAATGGTTATGTATAAAAAAAGACATTTTGACTATGAATAAGATTATCAAACTCATCTTCGTGCTCTGCTGCTTCTGCGGCATTGCACAGGCTCAGCCTCAACGTCCTAAGCTCGTTGTAGGCATCGTTATCGACCAGATGCGATGGGATTATCTCTATCGCTACTACGCCCGCTACGGCGAAGGCGGATTCAAGAGAATGCTCGGAGAAGGATTCAGCGTAGAAAACTGCAAGATTCCTTACATTCCTTCGGTTACAGCCATCGGCCACTCTTCTATCTGGACCGGTTCCGTTCCTTCCATCCACGGAATTGCAGGAAATAACTTCGTGAAAGATGGAAAGGTAGTGAATTGTACTGCCGACGATACCGTCAACCCTGTAGGTTCCGACAGCAAGGCTGGCAAGATGTCGCCTTGCAATCTGTGGGTAACCACCATCGGCGATGAACTCCGTCTGGCTACCAACAACCGCTCTAAGGTGATTGGTGTAGCCTTGAAAGACAGAGCATCCATCCTCCCTGCGGGCCATCACGCCAATGGCGCTTTCTGGTTTGATGACAAGTCGGGCAAGTTCATCACCAGTACTTTCTATATGGATAAGTTGCCAGAGTGGGTGAACAAGTTCAACAAGCAGAAACTCCCAAACAAGTATCTTTCCAAGAAATGGGAGACGCTCTACCCTATCGATTCCTACAAGGAAAGCACCAGCGATGACAACAACTACGAGAATGGAATTGTTGAAGGCGAAAAGGCAGTATTGCCACTCGACCTGCCTACCTTATATAAAAAGCATGGTTACAAGATTCTCCGCAGTACCCCATTCGGCTGCAACCTGACTTTCGATATTGCCAAGGCTGCCATTGAGGGAGAAAATCTGGGTAGAAACACAGATACTGATTTGCTGACCATCAGCTGCTCCAGCACCGACTACATCGGACATCAGGTGGGCGTGAACGCCATCGAAACAGAGGATTGCTATCTCAGATTAGATAAGGCATTGGCAGATTTCTTCGCTTATCTCGACCAGACCATAGGCAAGGGAAATTATCTCACCTTCCTCACCGCCGACCATGGAGGCGTAAACAACGCAACCTTCCTGCAGGATCAACGAATCCCTGCCGGCATCTGGAACAAGAAGGGACTGGTAGATGAATTGAACAAGAGTCTGAAGACAAAGTTCAACACCGACAAGGACCTCGTGAAGACCATCATGAACTATCAGGTATTCTTCAATACAGACATCATCGAGGAACTCGGTCTGGATTACACAGCCATCAAGCAGGTGGTAGTAGACAGACTGAAGAAAGACAAGGACGTGCACTATGCCTTCGACATGGAGAAGACCTCTATCGAGAGCATCCCTGAAGAGCTGAAGTTCCGCGCTATTAACGGTTATAACCGCGAGCGCAGCGGAGGTGTTCAGATTGTACTGAAACCAGGTCACTACGATTATTACAGCAGCAAGGGAACTACCCACGGAGTATGGAATCCATACGATATCCATATTCCTTGCCTGTTTATGGGTTGGGGCATCCAGCACGGCGAGAGTGCCCAGCCTCACTATATGACAGATATTGCCGCTACCGTTTGTGCGATGCTGCATATTCAGGCACCTAATGGCTGCATCGGCACACCGATATTCTAATAAAAAGCAAAAAGCCAGATAATAACAAAGGCTAGGTTCACGATTCTGGGAACCTAGCCTTTATTTTTTATTCAAAAGAAGATGTTCTTCTATTCCGAGAAGAACATCTCTTATTCTTCGTTCATAATCTTCATATATTCCTCGTAAGAAATATATCTGCCACCCATCGATTTGAGATGAGGAGTCTCCAACTGACAATCTATCATCTTGCCACCATGCTCCTGCAAGTATCTGGCAAGGAAGATGAGGGCAATCTTAGAAGCTGAAGGAACCCTGGAGAACATGCTTTCTCCGATAAAAACCTTGCCGATGGTGACACCATAAAGTCCCCCCACCAGTTCATCGGTTTCATTATCCCATACCTCTACGCTCGCCGCAAAGCCCTGCTTATGGAGGGCAGTAAATGCCTGGATGATGTTCTCGCCCAGCCATGCGCCATCTTCCCAATACCGTCCGTTGTTCTTGCTGCATCCCCGTATCACGCCATCGAAATCTTCGTTGATTCCTACGCTGTATCGGTTCTTCCTCATCAGGGTACGCATGGAATGACTGATGTGGATTTCATCTGGGAAGATGACGAAACGCTTCATCGGACAGAACCAGAGTATTTCAGGCTGGTCACGGAAACTATACCAGGGAAAAATGCCATTGCTATAAGCCAGCAACAGGCGGTCGATACTCAAATCGCCACCAATCGCAAAGCATCCATCCTCATCGCCATAATGCGGATCGGGAAAGTAAATCTCGTCCGCAGTATCATCTATCTGTAATATCATACGCTTATCTTTTATCAAGAATATTCTTGACTAGACTTTCATTCTAATAATTAACCACCAGTTCCTTTCCGTCAAAATCGACATGCGCCTTGCCACCCTTCTTGAGTTTGCCGAAGAGCAGCGCCTTCATCAGGATCGGTTTCAGGCGGTTACCGATGGCACGGTCCATCTCGCGGGCACCATATTCCTTGGTAAAGCCCCATTTCAGCAACTGTTCGCGCGCAGCATCGGTTAACGTTACGGTAACTCCCTTTGCTGCCAGTTTCGCATCGAGTTGACGAAGTTTCTTGGCAAGAATCAACTCAGCCATGTGCTTATCCATATCGTTGAACACCACCATGTCGGAAAGTCGGTTGATAAACTCAGGCTTGAAAGTCTTCTTCACCTGTGCCAGCATCGCTTCGCCACGACTTACGTTTCCATTGAAACCTACGCTAGCCCGTGAAGCATATTGCGCTCCGGCATTTGAGGTCATGATGAGAATCACGTTACGGAAATCAGCCTTCTGGCCCTTGTTATCAGTCAGACGGGCATAGTCCATTACCTGGAGCAGGATGTTGTAGATATCGCTATGCGCCTTCTCTATCTCATCGAGCAGGAGTACACAGTTTGGCGTCTTGCGGATGGCATCGGTCAGAAGTCCTCCATCCTCATAACCCACGTATCCGGCTGGCGAACCGATGAGTTTTGCCACGGTATGCTTCTCGGTATATTCACTCATATCGAAGCGTACCAGTTCGATGCCGAGTTCCTTGGCCAACTGTCGTGCCACCTCGGTTTTTCCTACTCCGGTAGGTCCCACGAAGAGGAGCGAAGCCAATGGTTTGTCATCATCTGTCAATCCCGCCTTTGCCATCATCACAGCCTCAACCACCTTGTCTACAGCCTTGTCCTGACCGTAAATCTTGTCGAGAATGCGCTGGCGGAGCGTAGCCAAAGCATCGTTATTCTCATCTTTCATCGCAGCCGCATCAATCTTGCAGACTTTAATCAGAATCTGCTGGATGATAGACTTGGTAACATAAGAGCGCTGGCGAGATTCTACCGGATGCACCTCCAGATAAGCACCCGCCTCATCCATCAGGTCGATGGCCTTGTCTGGCAGACAGCGGTTGCTGATATATTTGGCGCTGGCACGGACGGCATATTCCAGGGCGTCCTTGCGATAGGTTACATTGTGGAACTTGTTGTATTTATACTGCAAGCCCTCCAATATCTTGATAGCCTCCTCCTCGGTAGGTTCCTTGATATCAATCTGCTGGAACCGGCGCACGATGCCCTTGCTCTGGGCCATGTAACGGTTATATTCCTCGTAGGTGGTAGAGCCGATGAAACGGATATCGCCTGCCTCCAGATATTGCTTCAGCATATTGGATGCATCAGGTCCGCCATCTGAGCCACGACCGGCACCTATCATATTATGAATCTCATCGATGTAGATAATGGTATTGCCTTCCTTCACGGCTCCCTCCATCACCATCTTGATGCGTTTCTCAAAGTCGCCGCGATATTGGGCACCGGCAAGCATCTGTCCCATGTCCATGCCATAGATGCGAGCCCCCTTGAGGCGTTCAGGAACCTGGTTTTCGTTGATGAGTTTGGCAAGACCATAGACCAGAGCTGTCTTGCCGACTCCGGCTTCTCCGATGTGGAGCGGATTGTTCTTCTCGGCACGGCAGAGCACCTGGATGGTTCTGTCCAGTTCCTGTTCTCTTCCGATGAGCGGATTGTGCTCTTCTACCTTGTCAGAAATACAGGTAACCAGCTGATGCCAATCCTGTACAACCTGTCTTCTGCCTTCTTCCTCGTCGTCATCATACTCGTTGGCATAATCGTCATCATCAAAGTCTGCTCCCATGCCCATGCCAGCCTCTCCAGTATCTTCTCCAATAGGATAATAACTGTCAACGCTCGCCAGGAACTCGCCCTGCCGGTCGCCCACATTCTTGCACAGCAGGAAGGCGGCTTCTGAATTCTGCAAGCCAAACATCGCCTGCACAAAATGGGGTACATTCACCAGCTGTCTGTCGGCAGCAGCAGCCAGGGCGCACGCCGTTCCAAACATGGTTTTGAAGAGCGATGACGGCTCTGGCAGATACTTGATGGTTTCAGGCACACGCTCCTGCTTGGCGAGCCATCCCACCAAGTCTTCGTGCATCTTGAAGCTGTCTACGCCTTCTTCCTGCAGCGCCTGACAGAATGCATACTGCCTGAGCAACGCCAGCAGCATGTGCTCGGGCATCACGAACTCGTGGTCGAAGAACCGAGCTTGCTTCATGGCATCGTCCATCAGAACACTCATATATCTGGTCAATCCCATACTGTCCATTCTATTTTTTCCTTTCTTTTTCTTAGCATATATTGGGGATATTTCCCCGAAATCAACGCCTATTCCGGCATATAAGTGAGTTTAAGCGGAAACTTCTGCGTACGGGCTTTCTCCATCGCTTTCTCCACTTTACTCTTGGCGATGTCGTAGCTGTAGGTGCCCACCACGGCTTTCTCTTCGTGATGAACCTTGAGCATGATTGCTTCAGCCTCAGCCTGCGACTTGAAGAAGATGGATTCGAGGATTTCTACCACGAAGTCCATCGGTGTGAAGTCGTCGTTGAACATCATTACCACGTAACGCCCCGGCTCCTTGAGCCTGGTTTTCTGGCGTTCACGAATTGCTGTTTGTTCTTGAGCCATATTTTAATTCTTACTTTTTATAAGCATTGGTAATCTCCACAACATAAACATCGTGGAATCCACCCTTGGCACCATACCACTGGAGCAGGTCCTTGTCGAGGAACTTCTCGGCGGTCATACTGTCCTTGTAAAGTTTGCGACATTCCAGGGTGAGTCGTGACTGCTCGAAGGCGATGCTGCCGTTATCAGTTTCTACAGGAATCAGTCCTGTTTCCTTCACCTTATCCAAATCGCGTCCGCTCTTAGAGCCGCAGAAGTTATAAATCTTCCGAGCCTCCTCGCTGTTGCCGAGGAAAGAGAGAGTCATGAATTCATTCTCCTCGATGATGCCGTGGGTGAAACGCTCCGGACGGATAAAGACCACAGCCACCGGCTTGTTCCAAAGCCATCCCAAACAGCCCCAAGAGGCGGTCATCATATTGAAATGATCCTTGTTGCCGGCACATACCAGCATCCACTCCTTACCAATAGTCTCGAAGACGTTGTCATTCAATTCTTTTACGTTGATCTTTTCCATCTTATCTGTTCCTTTCTTTTTAATTTCTAATTACCATAAAATTGCGACAGCAATATTCTGATTGCAGAATGCTGCCCATATCAACTGCAAAGATACAAGAATAATCTGAAAAAGCGAATGTTTCTTTAAGAAAATCGCATCACCCTATTGAGGATTATGCCTAATTAATACTTTTTTATGCCACGAGAAGGCTGAATTGAATACGATTTGTGAGGTAGGAAACCGACCTTGATTTACATTAACTTTGCATCGGCAGTTGAAAAAAAAAATCACATTTTATTTTGTCAGTTGCCTAAAAGGCAGTACCTTTGCACCCCGAATGCCGAAAGCCGGGAAGGCAAAAGGCTTCGAATTATTAATCATTTATAAACATTTTATTTAATGTACAAAACAATTTTCAACAAGCGCAACAGCTTGAAGTTCAACCGATTCTCTAACAAGAACTACTCACTCTTCGCAGTTTTGGGAAGAGAGGTACTTGTTGGTGCACTCAGCGTTGCTACCCTGAGCCATGCTAAGGCAGCAGGCGTAAGCACAGAGGGAGCCAAGGTTGATTCTACCCTCTACAAGGGCGGAAAGGCTTACGAGCTAGATGCGGTGAACGTTAACGGATCTCGTGCGCCGATGACTGTAGAGCAGTCACCTAAGATTGTGTCTGTCATTACCCGCGACGATATTCATCGTGCGGCTGCGCAGACTATCAACGATGTATTGAAATTAGCTACCGGCGTGGATGTCCGTCAGCGTGGTGGCTTTGGTGTTCAGACGGATATCTCCATCAATGGTGGAACCTTTGACCAGATTACCATTCTCTTGAATGGCGTCAACATTTCCAATCCTCAGACTGGTCACAATGCTTCTGATTTTCCTGTAGCTCTTGCTGACATCGACCACATCGAAGTGCTCGAGGGGGCTGCATCGCGCTTATTCGGAACTTCAGCCTTCAATGGTGCCATCAATATCGTGACCAAGAAGGCAAAGAATGATGGAGTATCTGCAAGTGTAGAAGGCGGAAGCTTTGGAAGCTTCGAAGCACAGGGACACATTCAAACAGCTTTTGAAACGGGCAAGTGGACTCAGGCTTATTCCGTAAGCGGAGGCTACAAGCGCTCGGATGGCGGCACGGAGAACAGCGACTTCGAGAAGGGACAGGGCTACGGCAATCTCTCGTTCTCTTACGACCAGCGTTTCGACATCATCGCCCAGTTGGGTATTGCTAGTCAGAGCTATGGTGCCAATACTTTCTACAGCGCCAAATATAACAACCAATATGAGAAGACAGAGCACGGTCTGGCTTCGCTCAACCTGAGTCTGCACAACCAGGAGAAGACCTGGGAGATTGCGCCTCAATTCTATTATAACAAATTCAAGGATCACTATCAGCTGATTCGTGGAAAGGCTGGAGCTGCAGCAGGCGAGAACTATCACGACCTCGATGTTTATGGTGGTGGACTGAATGCTAACGTGGCTTGGGCTTTGGGTAAGACCGCAGTGGGTTTCGATATCAGCAAGGAGTGCATCTACTCTACTGCATTGGGCGAGGAACTCGCAGAGAAAGACTATAAGGACATCTCGGGTTCTGACCGTCAATATACCCGAAAGGGCGAGCGCACCAATACCAACATCATGCTGGAGCACAACTTCATCTTCGGCGGCTTCACCTTGTCGGCAGGTATCTTGGCTAACAAGAATACCGGTTTGGACAACGACTTCCGTTTCTATCCTGGTGTGGATATGAGTTATCGTCCTAACGACAACTGGAAGTTCTACGCTTCCTGGAACAAGGCATTGAGAATGCCTACCTACACCGACTTATACATAAATAATGTGGTGCAGCAGGGCGACATCAACCTGAACCCGGAAAAGAACTCAACCTTCAAGGTGGGAACTCAATATCGCCAGACTGGTTTTGCAGCAACCGTTAGCGGATTCTACGCACACGGCACCAACATGATTGACTGGGTTCAGACATCCGTGACCGAGCAGAATGACAGCAAGTATCATGTGATGAACATCGGAAAGCTCAACAACATGGGCTACAACGTAGATGCTACTATCTACATGAGAGAATTGGTACCAAACAGTTTCATCACCCGCATCAAGTTGGGTTATGCTTACATCTATCAGGATCATAAGACCGAGACAAACATTCTGAAATCACTCTATGCATTGGAGTATCTCAAGCACAAGGCTGTATTCGGTCTGGATCATCAGATCTGGAACAAGCTTTCAGCTTCCTGGAGCGTAAGATGGCAGCAGAGGATGAATGGCTATCATCCATATACCAAGGTAGATTGCAAACTGATGTGGGACGAGAAGAAATACAATATCTTCGTGAAAGCCGACAACATCACTTGCCACCGCTACTATGACCTCACAGCTGTTAAGCAGCCAGGTTTGTGGATTATGGCAGGAGCCAGCGTAAATCTCGGCCGATAATATAATCAGATAATAATCATCCCAAAAGATGATAAATATCCGAAACACGATTCGGATATCAAATAAAAGAACGAGCCTTGATGGAAGATTCATCCTACCGTCAAGGCTCGTTTCCTTTTATTCCGGCTATTTCCTTTTATTTCAGTTATTCCGGTTTCTGATATTTTCCGTTCACTTTAATCGGTTCGAGATGGATTCCCACATGGGTATCTGTGCCGAAGTGCTGCTTCAGTTTTGTTTCTATATGAGTAGCATGCTCATGCGCCTCATAAAGCGAAAGAGAACCCGGCATGCGGACATGCATTTCTATCGCAATCTTGTTTCCGATGCGACGGGTACGCAGGTTATGAATCTCTCCCACTCCCTCTTCTTCATTTGCAATCTTCAGGATTTCATCTTCCTCAGTTTCTGGAAGACTGGCATCCGTCAGTTCTTTCACAGACTGCATCACCAGTCCCCAGGCAGCCTTGATGATGAAGGCACTCACGATGATGGCTGCCAGCGGATCGAGCACCGCCCACTTTTCTCCCAGGATGATGGCGCCACCAATACCGAACATCGTTCCGAGACTCGATAAAGCATCGCTGCGATGATGCCAGGCATTCGCCACTACAGCCTCGGAATGATATTTCTTTCCGGCTTTAACCGTAAACTGATAAGCCCACTCCTTCATCACGATACTTACGATGGCAGCAATCAAGGCTACAATGCCCGGCTGCTGGAGTGTCTCGCCGCAGATGGCACGATAGGTCTTGGTAACGCCAGAATAACAGATCATCACACCCACCACGAAGAGCGAAATACCGATGATCGCTGTGGCAAGCGTCTCGTATTTGCCATGCCCATAATCATGGTCCTTATCCTTCGGCTTATTGCTCAGTTTTACGAATACCAGTACCACCACATCGGTGGCAAAATCGGTAAGCGAGTGAATGGCATCCGCTATCATGGCTGCCGAATGTCCGAGAAGACCTGCAGCAAACTTCAGCACGAGCAGCACCACATTGATGATGCTTCCCGCTATCGTCACCTTATATACTTCCTTTACTCTATCCGCATCAGCGGAATGATTCTTTTTCGTTTCAGTGGGCATCTCTTGCTCGTTATTTATTCTCTCATTCTTGTCCATACTATAAAATATAACAGAAGTCCTTTGCTTCCTTAATAATGTTTTTGTATAACCAAATTCCTGTCTTTCATTAATTGAGCGGCAAAAGTACATCTTTTTTCTGAAATCGGATAAAAAGAGAGATTAAAAAAGTATAACGAATAGGGAATAATGTGATAGCGAAGAGAGAAAAGCATGGAATTCGACAAATCACCGAACTTAAAATATCAAGCCGTAACCGTTAATTCTGCGAAAGAAAACTGCGGAAATCCGCAAAAATCTTTTCTGTTATGATTGTAAATATAGAGACTAATATCTACCTTTGCTACGTATAGACGATAGTTTTATGATTCTGTATTTACCATTATAAGTTAACGAACTTAAAATATCAAGCCGTAACCGTTAATTCTGCAAAAGAAAACTGCGGAAATCCGCAAAAATTCTACATAGAATTAATAAAAGTATTATTTTTGCAAAAGAAAAATGCGGAAATCCGCGAAAATCTTTCCTGTTATGATTGTAAATAGAGACAAATATCTACAAGAATTGGTTAGTTCACGCCATAATGGACTGGTAAAAATCATTACCGGTATGCGCCGTTGCGGAAAATCCTTTCTGCTGTTTCGTCTCTTCAAGCGTTTCCTTGAAGACGATGGAGTCATGCCCGACCACATCATAGAAATGGCATTCGATGACTATGCATTCAAGGAGTTTCGCAATCCTGACAAGTTTTATAAGTACGTAAAAGAGAAGATTAATGACGACCAACCTTATTACATTCTGCTTGATGAGGTACAGATGCTTGACGAGTTTGAAGATGTATTAAATGGATTATTGCATATTCCCAATGCTGATGTTTATGTGACGGGAAGCAATGCACGCTTCCTATCCAAGGATATAATAACCGAATTTCGTGGACGAGGATACCAAATACACGTTTCACCACTCAGCTTTGCTGAATTTATGACCGTATATGATGGCGACAAGCAGGATGGTTGGAACGAATATTTGCTTTATGGTGGTCTTCCGCCTGTTGTTTTACAAAAGACAGAAGAAGAAAAAGTGAGACTTCTGAACAGCCTCTTGACTGAGACTTACATGATAGATGTCATCAACAGAAACAAGATAAAGAACAATGCAGAACTCAACGATTTATTCAAGATTCTCGCATCGGGAATTGGCGGACTTACCAATCCGCAACGACTTGCCAATACTTTCCAATCTGTAAAGAATGTCTCTATAAGCTCTGCAACCATCAAGAAATACATCGAATATCTTGCAGATGCGTTCTTGCTTGAGCCATGCAATCGCTATGACGTAAAAGGCCGTAAGTATATCGGAACGCCATTGAAATATTATTTTTCTGACTTAGGCATTCGCAATGCACTTCTCGGCTTTCGCCAACAAGAGAAAACCCATCTGATGGAGAATGCCATCTATAATGAACTTCGCTACCGTGGATATAGTGTGGACATTGGCAACGTAAAAATCAACGGCGTGGACGAAAAAGGAACCAAAGTGAGAAGGATGCTTGAAGTTGACTTTGTTTGCAACCAAGGCTACAAACGCTGCTACATCCAGTCGGCTCTCAGTTTACCAGACAAGGAGAAGACGAAACAAGAACTTGCCTCTTTGCTACGTATAGACGATAGTTTTATGAAGTATGTGATAACAGGCGACCTCATCAAGAAATACCAAAACGATGACGGCATCGTATTTATGGACGTATTTGATTTCTTGTTGGATAAAGATTCTATATGAAAACTTAAATAAAAAAGGAGGGTGTGTCATAAGTTAATGATTCACCCTCTTTTTATTGGAATATTACTGATATGTTGTTGAAAAACATAGTATATGTTGTTGAGAAAGTTAGTATCTTCGGTCGCACAACAGCTGTTGTGCGCTTGCATAGCAGCTGATATGCGCATGCACAACAAGAGATGTGCATGCGGTGGTCAACTGTTATGCGCCAACTAATATCCAGCCTTATGACACACTCTCTTTTCTAAATAAAGGGATGTGAATTAACACATCCCGAGAGCACCTACCGTTGCTATGTTCATTGACAGTGCATGAAGTTTGCGAAGTTTCAATCCGTCAAGAACAAAGCGCTAAGTATGCGCCTTTTCCATTATGTCGTGATCCTTACTCAGAATCATCGGCAAATATACGAATAATGTTTGAAAGAACAAAAGTTGTTAGCAAAAAATCCTCATTGAGGGATAAAATTCATCAAAATCCTCCTTCTCTGAGAGATTTTTCTGTATTTAACCACGCTATGCGAAATTTTTATTGTACTTTTGCACCCGTGCTTGGAAAAGCAACAAATAAAACAGAAGAGTAAACGATATGGCAGAAAAGAATAGCATACCCCAATTCGTGAATAGCGAATCTATTATGGCGGATAGCAACTATGTGAAGTGGCTCTCCGATTTGAAAGAGCAATCCGCAAAGAATTCCATTAGCAATAACAACGATTAAGCAAACATAAACAGAATATGGTTTTAAATTACATTTGGATAGCATTTTTCGTGATTGCGTTCATCTTCGCACTCATCGAATTGGCAATGGGAGATACGACTATCTTCCAGAAGATTGTAGATTCCACCTTCGACTCATCCAAGAATGCCTTCGAGATTTCTCTCGGACTGACGGGCGTGCTCGCCCTCTGGCTTGGCATCATGAAGATTGGAGAGAAGGCGGGAGTAGTGAATGTGTTGGCCCGAGCGCTCAGCCCGGTCTTCACCCGTCTCTTCCCCGATATTCCGAAGAACCATCCGGTGATGGGAAGCATCTTCATGAATATCGCTTCGAATATGCTGGGACTCGATAACGCGGCAACACCTACAGGATTGAAGGCGATGCAGCAGATGCAGGAGCTCAATACGAAGAAGGATACGGCAACGAACCCGATGATTATGTTCCTGGTTCTGAATACCTCAGGACTCACCATCATCCCTACCACCATCCTTGCCTTCCGTGCCTCCTACGGAGCAGCCCAGCCTACGGATGTCTTCATCCCTATCCTGATGGCTACGCTCGTGGCTACGCTTGCCGGAATCATCATCACTTCGCTCTGGCAGCGCATCAACATCCTGCAGCCGGTATTGCTCGCTACTCTGTTGGGAATGTGCGCCTTCGTAGGCATCATCATCTGGGGATTCGGACAGATGGACAAGGATACGATGAACACGGTTACCACCCTGGCTTCTAACATGATTCTCCTGGGCATCATCCTCTGCTTTATCCTGGCTGGTTTCTGGAAGAAAGTGAATGTTTATGATGCATTTATCGAGGGAGCGAAGGAAGGTTTTACTACTGCGGTGAAGATTATCCCTTACCTCGTAGCTATCCTTGTGGGCATCGGCGTGTTCCGTGCTTCAGGAGCGATGGATATGGTGATTCAGGGCATTTCGTGGTCGGTAGAACAATGCGGCTTGAATGCCGATTTCGTAGGCGCCCTACCTACCGCCATCATGAAACCGCTGTCGGGAAGTGGTGCACGAGGCATGATGCTGGAGGCGATGAAGAACTATGGTCCTGATTCGTTTGTGGGCAGATTGAGTTGCATCTTCCAGGGTTCCACCGATACCACCTTCTATATATTGGCTGTATATTTCGGAAGCGTAAGCATCAGGAATACCCGCCACGCCGTGGCTTGCGGCTTGCTTGCCGATTTGGCAGGAGTCATCGCAGCAATCGCTATAGCTTATTTATTCTTCGGATAAGAGTCTCCCACAGATTTCACAGATTTACACAGATAATCTTTGAATGACGGCGCAAGCCCAATTTAACATTTAACACTTAACATTCAACATTAAGATAATGGCAAGTTTAAAATCACTCGCAAAGGATACCGCCATCTATGGCTTGAGCAGTATCATCGGCAGATTCCTGAACTACCTGCTTGTACCACTCTATACGGCTAAGATCAGCGCTGCAAGTGGTGGTTATGGTGTCATCACCAACATGTACGCCTATACGGCGTTACTCCTCGTTATCCTGACCTACGGAATGGAGACCACCTTCTTCCGTTTCGTCAACAAGGAGGGAGAAAACTCAGAAAAGGTTTATCACACGGTATTGAGCATGGTGGGCTTCACTTCCCTACTCTTCATCGCCCTAGTATTCCTCTTCATCACGCCTTTGAGCGATGCGATGGGCTACGCCGACCATCCGGCTTATGTATGGACCATGTTCGTAACCGTGGCCATTGATGCCTTCCAGTGCATCCCGTTCGCTTACCTCAGATACAGGAAGCGCCCATTGAAGTTTGCCGCCTTCAAGTTGCTCTTCATCGGTCTGAACATTGCGCTCAATCTGGTTTACTACGTCATCATGGATGGTCACGATGTGGGTTATGCTTTCTACATCAACCTGGTTTGTACCGCCTCCATCACCTTCTGTTTCTATAAGGAACTGAAGGAAGGATTCATGGGCGAGAAATGCTCCTGGAGCGAATGTAAGGTGCTCGTCAGGAAGATGATGGGCTACAGCTGGCCAATCCTCGTGCTCGGTATTGCCGGTATTCTGAACCAGACAGCCGATAAGATTCTTTTCCCTTACATCTATGAGAAGGGCGATGCGCATGCGCAGCTCGGAATCTACGGAGCAGCCAGCAAGATTGCGATGATCATGGCGATGATTACACAGGCTTTCCGCTATGCTTACGAGCCATTCGTATTCGGCAAGGCGAAGGATAAGGACAACCGACAGACTTACGCTTCGGCGATGAAGTATTTCGTCATCTTCACCCTGCTCGCTTTCCTGGTAGTAGTAGGTTATCTGGATGTATTGCGCCATATCATCGGTCGCGACTACTGGGATGGTTTGAAGGTAGTGCCTATCGTAATGGCTGCCGAAATCATGATGGGAGTTTACTTCAACCTCAGTTTTTGGTACAAGCTCATCGACAAGACCATCTGGGGAGCTTACTTCTCAGGCATCGGTTGTGCGGTATTGATTGCCATCAACGTTATCTTCGTACCAGTTTATGGTTACATTGCCTGTGCCTGGGCTGGTTTCGCTGGATATGGAACAGCCATGCTTCTCTCCTACTTCGTGGGTCAGAAGAAGTATCCAATCAACTATCCGGTGAAGGAGATTATGATTTATGTGGTTCTCGCCCTCATCCTCTTCGCAGGAATGACCGAGGCTAACAGATACTTCTCCAGTGGAATTGCCTGCCTCATCAACACGGTGCTCATCCTCATCTTCGCCGCTTATCTCGTGAAGAAGGATTTCCCATTGAAGAGTCTGCCGGTGGTGGGTAAATACTTTAGAAAGTAAGAGATTCCAATCAATGAGATTATATTCCAAGAAGTCCGTGGACAATGTGTAAGTCCACGGACTTCTTTTGTTTATATTATACAGAACCTTCGCATGCGGTTCAAGAATAGACAAAAGGACCCAATGTTCCTGGTCCCGAGCAATACTCAGGATATAATAGCAGCCAGCAAGGCGCCCTGTAAGAGCTAAAGCAAACGGCTGAGTGAACGAAACGAAACGACTGAGTATTTTGAAGGATACGGCTATGCAAGCTGAAGGATACGGCTCCGTTAACCGAAGGATACGGCTCCGCAAGCTGAAGAATACGACTCCGCAAGTGAAAGAAGACGTCTGATCATGTTCAAAGAGATAGAATATGGAGTTCAAGGAGACTGCTTCTGGAAAGTTGCCACTAGGCTCAGCAGCTTTGCTGAGCCTAGTCAGCAGGTCTGCTCACTGCAGTCAGCAGGTCTGCCGAGCCTAGTGACAACACCTTTTAATCGTACAACTATACCCCCTTTAGTTGTACGACTGTACACCTTTTAGTTGTACAACTACACACCCTTCAGTTGTACAACTATAAACCTTTAGACGTACAACTATGAATCCATCGATTGTTCAACTTGACTTTTTCTCCCATTTTATACATCAAAAACAAGAAATAGTCCGAGAATTCTCAAAAAAAGTAATCTTCCTTTTCGTTATTCCCTCATAAAAGTATATCTTTGCAACGATTATTCCCTCATAAAAATAAAGAGCATGAGAAAGATACTACAGGACAAGATCAATATGAACGATATCAACAAGATATGCATCATGATACAAGGTAAGGAGAACGACCACCGGAAGGAAGAGCTTTATCAGCTCACCTTCGATGAAAACGACCGTGTATCGTTCAATGCGCTTTGGGCTTTAACCCATTTCGATGAAGCCAACAACCTATGGCTCTTTCAGAAACATGACGAACTGATAAATAGGGTTCTCGTAGAGAAGAATGAGACCAAGCGCCGCCTGATGCTCCATCTCCTTCTCCATCAACCTTTCGAGGAAGAATCACTCCGTTCTGATTTCATCGATTTCTGCATCGCCAAGATTACCGCCTCTTCCCAGCCCTACTCCATCCGCAGCTACTGCATGAAACTCGCCTACGAGCAGATGAAGTACTATCCCGAACTCCTCGAAGAGTTAAGAATGGCTCTGGATATGCTGGAACAGGAGGTTCTATCACCAGGAATGTTATCGACAAAAAGGCAAATTATGAAGAAAATCAAGCGAAGCCTTGGAAAATTCGGGAAATAGTCGTAACTTTGCAAACGTAATATTCTAACAATATAATACATAAATGGATGGAGATACAACTGAACGATTATCACAAGAAAGTCAATGCCCAGAAGATGGCTTCCATGGCTTATTGGCGAGAGCATCCGCTTTCTCTGGAGGAGTGCTTAGCTCAATTCAAGCGCTTGCGGGAACAACGGCTTGCAAGGGAGTCCAAATTGCAAAGTTAAATATCAAGCATTACATCTATGAATAAAGATAATATCAACGAGTTCGCATCCTTCGATGAGTATCTCCGACAAGGAGAACCTTCGCAGAAGGAAAGCGCCGAGAACTGGAAGACGGCTATCGGATTGCAGGCTGTAGATGGACTGCAACCATCGGCGTATCTCATAGATGTGGCTAAGCGAAACATCGAAGGAGAAATCTCTCTGGATGAAACCAGAAAACTGATTGACTCTTACTATCAGAGCAAAACGGTCCGTACACCTAAGGATGAAGACGAGGAAGAGGCAGATAAGGTTTCAGCCAACATCGCGAAGATTCTCGCCAGCAAGACCTTTGCCTTCAATACCAACGGTTATGTCTCCCTGCATCGAAGAATTTTCCAGGGAGTATTCAAGCACGCAGGAGAAATCCGCCAATACGACATTTCCAAGAAAGAATGGGTGCTCGAAGGAGATTCCGTAAACTACCTGAATTGGGAAGATTTGCGAAGAGCATTGGATTGGGATATTGAGCAGGAGAAGAACTTCTCATATAAAGGTCTGACGGATGATGAGAAGATTGAGCATATTGCCAAATTCATTTCAGGCATCTGGCAAATCCACGCTTTCAGAGAGGGAAACACCCGAACCACGGCGATTTTCACCATCCAATATCTCCGTTCGTTAGGATATGAAGTGAACCATGAAATGTTTGCCAAACACTCCTGGTATTTCCGCAATGCCCTGGTTCGTGCCAACTATCGAAACATTCAGAAAGGCATTGATTACTCTCCTATCTACCTGGTTCGTTTCTTCAGAAACTTACTCCTAAAAGATAGCTGGGTTCTCAAAAACAGATACTTGCATATTCGGCCGACTGATGATTGGAAAGAGCAGCCAAGAATAGGTATCCCACAAGTACCCCGCAAGCTATCCTCAAGTACCCCACAAGTACCCCACAAGTTCAGTCAACATGTGGAGACTCTTATTCTATCCTTTAACGATGAATATATGACTTCTGCGGAAATTATGGGTGCAATCGGACTAAAGGACAGAAAAAGTTTTAGTGAACTATATTTAAACGCTGCCCTCTCAGAAAAAGCTATTGAAAGGAAATACCCAAACACCCCAAGACATCCACGCCAGCAATATCGGATGACAGAACAGGCAAAGACTTGGAAAGAATGGTATGAGAAAAAGAATAAATAACATCATAATAAAAATAGAAAACAAAAACAAGTAATGAAGAAAAAAGCAACGGTCCTTATCGCCTCTATCATGGCGTTCTGCGGAATCAATACCGCTCACGCTGACGAGGGAATGTGGACGATTTACAACTTGCCTAACGCTGTATATGAGATGATGCAGCGCGAAGGCTTCAGTATGACTTACGACCAGCTCTACAACGGCGAGAACGCCTTGAAGAATGCTGTGGTTAACTTCTCTGGCTATTGCTCAGGCGTAGTCGTTTCCCCAGACGGTCTGGTATTTACCAACCACCATTGCGGTTTCGAGGCTATCAGAAGCCACTCTACCGTGGAGCACGACTATATGCTCAACGGTTTCTTTGCAAAATCTTACGCAGAGGAATTGCCTAACGAGAATATGTTCGTCAGCTTTATGGTTGACCAGAAGGATGTAACCGATAAGGTGATGAGCCTCGGATACGAGAAACTCGACAACAAGAAGCGCGATGAACTCATCGATTCTCTGGAGAACGAGATGACCAAAGAGGCTAAGAAGAACGATTCTACCCTCCATATCACCGTTCAACCTTTCTACGAGGGCAACAAGTGGTACGCTACTACTTATCGCGACTTCACCGACCTGCGTCTGGTTTTCACCGTACCAAAGTCTATGGGTAAGTTTGGTGGCGATACAGACAACTGGATGTGGCCTCGCCAGACCTGCGACTTCTCTGTATTCCGCATCTATGCCGACCCTAAGACCAACGGTCCTGCTGCCTACAGCAAGGACAATGTGCCTTATCATCCTAAGCGTTGGGCTCAGGTTTCTCTCCAGGGTTACAAGGATGGCGACTACGCAATGACCATGGGTTACCCAGGCAGCACAGAGCGCTATCTTTCAAGCTACGGAATCCAGACCATGCGCGATGCAGAGAATGCGCCTCGTGCCCAGGTTCGTGGCGTAAAGCAGGAGGTGATGCAGAAGCACATGCGTGCCGACGAGGCTGTCCGCATCAAGTATGACAGCAAGTACGCCCAGAGCTCCAACTACTGGAAGAATGCCATCGGTATGAACAAGTGTATCGATTCTATCGGCATCGTGAATCTGAAGCGTGAGTACGAAACCCGTCTCCGTGCTTGGCAGGATACAGCCAAGGCAGCCAACGATCTTGCCCACAAGGTAGATTTCGATAAGCTCGCCAAGCTCTACAAGGAGAGCGCAGACGTGAAGTACGCCTGGACCAACTTCGCTGAATCTTTCACAAGAAGAAGCAATATCGAGTTCTCTACCCGTGCCATCAAGCTCCAGACCAACATGGAGGTAAAGGGTCCAGAGAAGAACAAGAAGAAGCAGTATCATGAGTTTGAAGATAACTCTGCAGAATGGGATATGGCGCTCGATAAGGAAGTGCTCGCTACCCTCTTGAAGAACTACAAGGAGCACGTAGACAGCAAGTGGTTGCCTAAGTTCTACAAGACCATCGACGCTGAGTTTAGCGGCGACTACGCCAAGTATGTGGATTATCTCTGGGAGAAGTCGCTCATCATGAAGAAGGGCGCCAAGCTCTATTTCAATAAGAAGGGATATGAGAAGGATCCAGGCGTAAGCTTCGGTATGGATTTGAACGATGTATTTGCAGATTTCGCAGCTCAGATGGGCAGCATCAACGATAGCATCGCCGAGCAGGAGAAGTATCTCTGTGCTGCCAAGCTCCGTATGGAGGAGGACATGCCTCACTACAGCGACGCCAACTTCACCATGCGATTGAGCTACGGTCAGGTAGGCGGTTTCGACCTCGGTGGTAAGCCATCTGGCTACTACACCACAGCCGAGAGCCTCGTTGAGAAGATGAAGAAGGGCGATAAGGTTATCGATTACTACGCTGAGCCTATCATGCACGAGCTTCTCTCTGAGAAGGATTTCGGCAAGTATCAGGATAAGACGACTGGCAAGATGCAGCTCTGCTTCCTCACCAACAACGATATTACCGGTGGTAACTCTGGTAGCCCTATGTTCAACGGCAAGGGTGAGTTGATTGGTCTTGCCTTCGATGGCAACTGGGACAGCCTCAGCTCTGACATCAACTTCGACAAGCGCCTGGCTCGCTGCATTGGTGTGGATATTCGCTACGTGCTCTACCTGATGGATAAGTGGGGACACGCAGACCGCCTCTTGAAGGAGATCAATGCGAAGTAAATCCTATCTCTGAATCAACAGAGATGATAGAATGGTTTATCCTGGGCTAAAGATTAGTCTCAGGATGATATAAAAAAAGAGCGGAAAATCAGCTGTTAACTGTTAACCTGTTAACTCCTGGCTTTCCGCTCTTGTTTTTTCGTATAGGTTCGCAACTAATATTGCGAGATATTATTCAGCTCCTTCAATGAAACCTGACTAGGCTTCTCGGCAAGTTTCTTCTTCAATTCATCCACCGTTATTTCTGCAGATGGATTGAAATCGGCAGAGCGCATGTAATCAAGTACACTCTGATAGAAAGCCTTGCCTTCCGGGTATTTGGCAGCCTTCTCCAAATCGCTCATGCAGACGAGGAACTTTCCGGCTCCCACCTTCCATTCCATCACCAAACCCAACTTATGATTCCGCTCGATATTATCGATCACCTGAACAATCGGGCGATAATCCTTGGCGAAGTTGTCAAGCACCAACGGATGCGATTCCTTGATTACCGGGAACCATTGCCAGTTGGTGTGCATCTCCGTTGGGAAGCCCTTGAATATCGGATGCTCTGGGTTCGTCAGAATGCCCAGAGTTCCTGGAGAAACCTTCTTCTTATTGTTCTCGCAGATGGTCTTGAACATGCGATAGTTCCAGTAATCAGTCTGGAAGAGTCCACCCACGGTATAAGGTGTGGCATTATCTGACTGCGAAACCGAATTATCTGACTGCAAAACCGAATTATCTGACTGCAAAGCCTTATCATCGGCAGCCACGAAATGACTGGAAGCCGTAGGCATCCAAAGCACCTTTCCGCCCTTTTCCAAGACTTTCACCACTTCCTGATTCAAATCCTTGGCTATGATAACGCCCTTCTTTTCCAAAGCCTTCTTCGGATAAACCCAAAGTTCGTAGGAGTTTCTCGCCTCTGTTCCTTCAATGTTTAATGTAAGAAGCAGCTTGGTAGGTTTCTGCACGTGAAAAACACCATTCAGTTCACCGACATCCACCAAACCTTCATCGTATGAAAAGATGTTCAATACTCCCTCATCCTCAGCCATCAAGTCACTCACATTCTTTCTCACTTCACCATCCTTGGTGCTGAAAGTTCCATCATCCATACAGAACAATCCGTTCTCGGCAGCCAGATGCCATTTCAGTTTCTTGCCCTTCAGCGAAGAACCGCCATAATTGGCTACCTTTACCTTAGCCTGAATCTTCTCGCCATCCTCGAAGCAGAACTTCTTCATTTCCAGCAGAGGAACCACAGGCGAACACCACTGACGCCATTCCTCGGGCGTAGTGATTCCCTTACTCTCCATAAACGCATCCAGGATGCCTACGAAAGCACTTCCCTGACCGGGATAATCTTGAATATCTAGCAGTTGGAAGCCCGCCATATTCCGGGTTCTCAAATCCATCTCTATATCGGCTTTATAGAGTTTCACGCTCCATAAGCCCGAAGCCTTGTGGAAATCATCTGCCTGCGAGAGCATTCCGGCAGCAGCCAGCCTGCGGCGGAATACTTCAAAGTTATAAGGATGAAGCACTCCGATGTATTTCTTTATTTCCCAATAGTCAGGATAGGTCTGAAACTGGCCTGTTTCGTGAGAGATGATTGGGATTCCTGCCTTATCGCAAGCCTCATCAAAATTCATCGTTGAATTAGGATGGAAATGATTGATCATTCCTCCATCGTAGGCATCGGCAAACGAGAAGGAACCACGGGTATGAGTATTGTATTTGCCCCATCCCTCGCCTCCGATGCGGCAAGTGGTGAAGTAATCCATTCCTTCTTTTATTCCCTGATAACCGAGATAGTAATTGCTTCCGAAGGTATAGTATTTATCTGGCGCAATCTTGCGGAAATCATCCACAAACTCCTTCATCTTGTCGATGTCGCCCCAGAGTTCATTACCCAGCGCCATCATTCTGAAAGAAGGATGATGACCGTATTCTCTGAGGATGTTCTCGCCTTCCTGATGCAGGAACGCCATCAGCCTTTCATCCTTCTTATCAAAAGCCCCCCAGAAAGGAAGTTCCGGCTGGAGATAGATTCCCAGGTTGTCCGCTGCCACGAAAGCCGCCTCCGGTGGGCACCAGGAATGAAAGCGCACATGGTTGATTCCATACTTCTTGCAGGTTCCGAGATACTTCATCCAGCCTTCCACGCTCATTTCCACATGTCCCGTCAGCGGCCATACAGCCGCATCGTGCTTGCCACGGAGGAATATCCTATGACCATTGGCGTAAAAGTGAGCGCCCTTGATATGAAAATCCTTGGCGAAATCAGGCATCTGAAGGGCGGAAGGAGAAGCTACAGAACGGCTAGGGATTGCTCCTGTTAGAGTTTCTGCAGATTTGCTCTCTACAGAGCTGGCTAGCTGGAGTTCTATCCTTCCGATAATTCCATTCCAGTTGGTCTGCGTATCTTCCGTATAAGCATGGCTGGAGCCGTAAACCTGATCAGGCACACCTCTTCCATTATCCACCACGATTTCCAGGAGATGCTTGCCCGGCTTCACCTTCTTTGGCAGAAGATAGCGCTGGGGAGTAGAGATGAAGTTACAGGAATCCACCAGTTCTCCATCCACATACACCCATGTCGGTCGGGTACGCTCCAGGAAGAGTTCTACCGGCTTCTTCTTCCAGTCCTTCGGGATATTGATGGTTCTGGAATATCTTGCAGCTCCTTTATAGGCATAGAGTCTCGTAAGATGCGTTGTTTCCATCGTATCTTTCGGAGCGAATCCCAGACGGTTCGTATCGATGGTACCGGGAAGAATGGCACGCTTCACCTCACCCTGCAAGACACGCTTACTCTTGGCAAAAGCACTACCGCTCTTTCCCAACTCCACATTCCATTCACCAGCGAGCGAAATGCTCTGTGCTTGCAAGCCCAGACTTACCAGTCCCAGACAAGCGATAAGAATAGATTTCTTCATTTACGTATAATTGTCTAATAGTTCATACCAAAAGTCCAAAGAGGAATAATATTGCCCATACCAGCCTCTATATCATCCTTCACAACATATCCCTCTTTAGCCTCAGAAATCTGCTTCTGACCTTTCTTTTTACCACCAATTTCAAATGTCTTGTCTTCTATCTGGAAATCA
This sequence comes from Segatella copri DSM 18205, assembly GCF_025151535.1. Taxonomy (NCBI): domain Bacteria; kingdom Pseudomonadati; phylum Bacteroidota; class Bacteroidia; order Bacteroidales; family Prevotellaceae; genus Segatella; species Segatella copri. The sequence continues at coordinate 2,894,398 of NZ_CP102288.1, read as the reverse complement.
GAGATTGGAGAATTGAAGACAGCATGATTCACACGCATCTGATTAAAAAAGAAAGTCTCTCGTTGATTGCCAATATCAGGTACCGAAGAAGAGAGAGCAAAGGAGAGGTTGGTATTATCAAGATACACCTTTTCTACCTTGCCCAAACCACGCACACCTCCTGTGGACTCGTGAAGCTGGGCTATCAAACCTGCACGCTCCATCAGTTCGAAGTAATCGGGCAGATTATTGCGATCCACCTTGATAGTTGTAGCAATGGTACTCATGTTTGGCTTGAAAGGCACACTATCAGCTATTACCTGCATCAGTTCCTTCAATTTTCTGGACACCATCACCGTATAATTGGCATATTGTGGAATATCCGTCTCCAAAGTCATACTCACCACTTGATTCAGTCGCATCCTATAGCCCTCATCCTTAGAAAAAGGATAGTAGCCCTTGCGCAGATATTCATTAAACAATGCCAACGGATGCTCAATCTCCTCCGGCAAAACGACTTCATTATTTACGATTTGTTCCAATGTAGAAACAGGAATATCTAGGCCCTTTTCCATACCGATGTATTCGCGAAAAGACAAACCTTGCATCGTAAAGACCAGTACTCGTCGACTTAAATCTGCTGTACCTTTATAAATATCAAGCACAGAAGAACCGGTAAATATCACTTGCAGAGTTGGCAGATTATCGTATATCATTTTAAGTTCTGTAGCCCATCCCTTATATTTATGTATTTCATCGATAAAAAGATGCTTGCCTCCAAGTTGGCTAAACTTCATTGCTGTTTCAAAGAGAGTATGATTAGCGAAATAGATGGATTCCGCACTCACGTAGAGTGTGTCTTTCATCTGAAGATTCAATTTGATATACTGCAAAAGAAGTGTTGTCTTGCCGACTCCACGAGGTCCGACAAGAGCCGTCATCCGATTCGACCAAGGAATCTGATGATACATATATCGTAGGTATCGAGTATCGGTACGCTTGATAAGATTGTCTGAAAGTTGCTTCAATAATTCCATATTTCTTGCCTTATTTGATGTTTACGGCTGCAAATATACAAAAATTGCGGTAAAAATACCGCAATTTACCAAAGAAATTGCTGTATTTTTACCGCAAAACATGAATTTCTAATTATCTAAGCATACATTGCCATGTCTTAATGCACTCTATAATCACGCCACAAGTTGCAATGCAGACGAAGGTGTTGAGCCCTTTTTGTATCATAATATTTCATGACATCCTTGTTTTGGACAAAGTGCTTCATTGATCAGCTGTAAACTGCACCAATGATAAAACATAGCAATAGAGCCAAAAGTCCCACGCAATACTTACCTTTACAGCTCATCGTTAGATGCTTTCTTTCCTTTTTTTGTCCAATAGACCAAACTCGTTCCTATCATAATTTTCCTTCCAATAGTTTCATACCTAAAACAAGAAAGTGTAGCACAAACCCTATTTCTACCCAAATAATAAGTCCGTGCATAAACTGTAGTGTCGGTTGTTATAATAGTTGATGGAGAATACTTTGCCTCTACAGCAGCCTTTATATTATTATAAATGCCTAAGGAAGAGGCTTTATCAATACTACTATTCATAAAACAAACACTGTTAAGAACATCACCATGTCTTTCAATATTCAACATTTCCCAAGTTAAACCACCAAATGTAAAATATCGACTTTGCTGTGCTCTGAAGCATAAATTCTCTTCAGAACTATATTGCCTTTGATAATAAAAGCCTTGATTTTCTAGTGTTTTCACTATGACAGCAAGTGGAATTGTATTGCCCAAAACTAGCCCATAGAAGGTATCCTGCACTTTTTCATTCCATACAGTATCTAATTGTTCTTTACTAGAAGTCGTTTTATTACAGTTACAAGAATTAAAAGCAATTCCTACCAATAGACAAATCAAAATAAACACTTTATTTTTCATCAATAGTTCGTTAATAATTCAATAATGTGCTAAGCAGCTATACGCTGTAAGCACGAGAGATCTTTGAAAATCTTGCTAATTAAAGTTCGGTTCGGGGTGTACCCACTTGCTTTAAAAATTCGTTTCACCAGATAAATATTGGTCATTAGTGACTTGAATGAAGACATAGAATATTCCATTCCCATCTCCTTCATAGTTACCTTGGCAACATTTAGTGATGTGAACGAAGCATTGAAAGCAAAATCGAGTTTCCACTTATCGCGAGCCTGGCAGTCCATAAGACCAGTATAGCCTTTGGCGTCACGAAAGCAAAATTCGATATGGAACCTGGTTCTATAATAAAGAAGTACCTCTTCACCCGAAAGTGAGGGGTCTGTAGAGAAGAATAGTTTCTTCTTGCCATTCGGCATCTGCCAGATGACAAGTCTAACTTTACACCTGAGTGCCTTGGAATAGGCTATCAAAGTATAAGCTGTTCCTTCTATATCTTTCATCTCCATCTTCTCCATTCGAGTGAGGTCAAGATTCTTCATATCAATCTTGCCATCCTTGGTCTTGGGGCGACCACGTTTTCCAGTACGTGGACCAGCATAGACATAAAAGAGACAAGCATTGTCACGAAAGCGGCTTATCAAAGAGAACCCTTCTTTCTTTATCCCATTAACAAATGTACTTGTAGAGAAGTAAGCATCTGCAACTATGAGGGTTGAGAGTTTGAGAAGTTCCTTGCGGTAACGCTTAATGACGCTGATATAGAAATCTACCATAGTCTTGTTTCTAAGACTCAGTTCTTTATTACTTAGCGACTGGTGTGCTTTTAACATCATGCAGTCTTTGGCATCAATATCAATGAGGCCAATACCCATGATTTCGAGACCATGTTTAACAGACTGTGCACATCCCGACCAAAAACGACCGATATGTGGAGTCTTCTTGCCAGCTTTGCTGATGTAGCTGGGATCAATGGCAATAGCCCATCTTCCCTGTTTACCAAAGAAGCGCTTGGCAAGTGAGACATTAAGTTTGAGCCAGTCAATGCTTTTCGACTTTTTTAAGCCGAATGCGTTGCGATAGGTTTGCTCAACATGCGAGCCATACCTCCCCATTTGGGTGAAATTTATCTTTCTTGGTATTACCATGAACAAAATTATCACCTCGATGAGTATTTTCTCGAAACTTTTTGGCTCAGGTGCGGAAGTCCGTGGATAGCCCAGCAGACATGTAAACCAAAAGATTATCATCGCACGGTACATGTTTTCCAATAAAAAGTAGTACCTTTGCATCATGGCAAAGAAGACTACCCAATTTGACTACGAGATACTCGTACGCTACATGCTTCCAAAAGGGATGCTTGACACCTTTGAAGTTACCAATGTCGATGAAGAGTGCACTGGTCTATACGATGAGACGAATACGGAAATCCGCATTCTTCATATCTATCTTGACGAACGTGACCTGCGCGATGATATGTGGCATGATTTGAAGCCGAATGGCTTTACTGAGCCCCGGGTGTTCAATGACTTCCCTGTGCGTGAGCACAAGGTTGCCCTTCATGTGCGCCGTCGCAGATGGCTTACGGAGGATGGGAAGAACCAACTGTTAGATACTCCTGCACTTATTGCAGACGGCACCAGCTACTCAATTGAGTTCGCTGCTTTTTTAAAAGAAATGGTTGGATACCTACCCAGTGACGGCCCAATGCGTGGCGCGATTCTTCCGGACTGACGGTAAGTACCTGAACCGTGTCTACAAGGAGCACCTGAGTGACTTTGAAGACTGGGACCGGAAGGATCATGCCGCAGAGTGGGTGCTCTTCGCCCGAATATGGGCACGCACCTAAGCATAGATGAGAGTATGCTGCACAATGACCTCTTTACATTCCTCTCCAACAAGGAAGGCCATGGTAAGCGTGGTACGCTCATCGCAGCTGTCAAGGGGACTACCATTGCAGAAGTGGCAATGCGACTCATGGCTATACCGGAAGAGAAACGTCTTGCAGTGAAGGAAGTCACGATGGATTTCTCCGACAGCATGATGGGCATCATCAAGCAGGTATTCCCCAATGCGGAGATTGTCATAGACTGCTTTCATATCATGCAGCTTGCAGGCAAAGGTCTTGAGGAGATGCGCATGAAACTCAAGCGTGCTGCCGTCACGGAGAGGAATATGCAGGAAAGCAAGTTCAAGAAACTTGTGCAGGCAAGACGCAAGGCGAGGGCATACTATGCGAAGAACCACAAACCAAAGAAGAGCAAGAACGGCAAAACCCTTGGAAGGCCGCGAAAGCGCAAGAATGAGAAGTTTCAGCGAGGAGATACTTGCCAATGGTGAGACTAAGGTGGAACTGTTGACTCATGTACGCTACCCTCTGCTCAAGAGCGGCAATGACTGGACGGACTGGCAGAAGAAAGGCATGAAGATTCTCTTCGAACTGGATAACCGAATCAAGACCGGCTATGGTTTGGTCTGCGCATTGAGAAACATCTTCAAGAAGAAGCAGAGCCGCAAGAAGGCCAAGAAGGCATTACATGCGTGGTACAAGAATATAGGCAGAAGCCACATCAGAGAGCTAATCGCAGTACGTGACACTATAAAGGAGAAGGAGGAGTATGTATTGAATTACTTCAACAATCGTTCAACCAATGCTTCTGCAGAATCTCTCAACTCAAAGATGAAGGGATTTCGGGCGCAGGTGAGAGGAGTAGCAGACTTGACTTTCTTCATGTACCGTATGATGATCTTCGGTTAACATGCCTGCTGGGCTATCCACGGACTTCCGCACCTGAGCCAACTTTTTGTTAACTTTGCAACCGAATCTTCAACTGCATCTTTAAAGATATCCATATATTGGTCAAGTCCTGTATTCATATAATTTTGCGTTTGTCGTGATTTGCAAAGTTACTGAAAATCAGCGACTTGACCAACTTTTTATAGTTAAGTTTTTATAAGCATTTCTTAATATAAGTTATTGATTTACAGACGATTAAATATTAATTTAACGCAGTATTGTTTCATAATCGTAATATTTAATAACAATAGACATTTTACAATCCCTACTTAATCCTAATATTCTGAAACTTCCAATTGCTATCTACAGATTCTATAATTGAAAACGTTCTGACATTTGAAGGTAAAGCAGGAAAAATTAACGCAAACACTAACTCCTCTTCTTGGAAATGGAATTCCGTTTTCAATGGCGCAACTGCAATGTTTATCGCATCACACATTTTCAGTTTTTGTTTTCTATCCGGAATATAAATATATGTACAAGGATCAATACTTACCCAACCTACATAACCATTATCGATTCTATTATTAACTTTACATTCTATGCGAGTTTCCTGAGGAGATAAGGCAATTTTGGTTATTTGTACATTGCATAAAGTTTCATATGTCGGATTTTGTATAACTCTTGAATATTTTGCATAAGTCATGTTGTCAAATGGATGAGTATAACTATATATACGTAATTGCTCTCTACGTATATAGTCGTTTTGTTCTTCTATATCTTTCTTTGCTACGTCTGACATTGCTACTATCACTGTTCTGAACTCGTATTCAGCAGTTTCTGTTGCTCTAGAATAATCGCCATACTCCGCATTGTCATCTATACGTTTTAGACTTTCATCCTTCATTTTTTTCAATTTTCCTAAAGCATCGGAAGAAAGTTCATTTTTTGTAATCAATTCACTATAATATTTCTCTATGCCACTTCTATAAGACATTGCAACATCAGCTTGTTCATCGATACCATTCAATGCTTGTCCAAAAGCATCAAGATTACTTCTAACTGGAGTTCGTTTTTGAACATATTGAGCTGAACTTAGTTGGACAACGCAACAAAAACAGAAAAATAAGAATACTATTTTCATAATTCACACACTTATAGGTTTACAGTCCTTAAACCTCTAATTAAACGTGAAGCGTGGTACTGACTATGCCACGTTCTGAATTGGAGGTCCTAGGAAAACCTTAACGCACGAATGTGTAATAGCAGCCCACGCTATGCGTGAGAACCACTATGCCACCCTTGTGCGTTTGAGAAATTTCCTAGGTTTCCAATTCACAAGATAAGCATAACGCTTCTTATTAATTTCTAACATGTCTGGAGATGATTTTCACCAAATCCGCCTCAAAGATACAAAAGATATTTGAAAACACAATAACTTTTGTAGAAAAGTTTAGAATTTCATGAAAAAAACTTGGAATGTTAGCTAAAATGTGTACTATCACTGAGTGCACCAACTGGCTATATCGTCTACATGTGTGGTATTAGGCATACATTATAAAATAGCAAAAGCCTGCATCAAACTGGGAGAATTATCCCATTTGATGCAGACTTTCATCTTATTAAAATCGCTGCCTAAACTACTTCTTTTTAGGTCTGCGACGAGCCCAACCTTCTTCCTCGAAGTTTGGCTCCTCACCCTTGAGCTTCACGTTGTCGTTGTTCTGGAAGAACTGGCGCCAATCGCCTGTATCCTCCTGAGAGCGAGACTTTCTGCCGCCACGAGATTCACCACGGCTTCCACGTCCTCCCTTTCCACGAGCATCACGAGAGTCTCTTGCATCATCAGAAGAACCTCTGCGACCACGACCTTCCGAGCTGCGTCCGCCTCTTTCTGAACCACGGCCGCCTCTGCCCTCAGAACTGCGTCCGCCACGGGCTGCTCTGCCATGACCTTCCTCATCAGCATCGTTACATCTCACGGTTCTGCCCTTATACTCAGTACCGTTCAAAGCCTTCATCACGCGCTTCGCATCCTCCTCAGGCACCTCGATGTAGGCAAACTTACTCAGCAGGTCGATGTGACCCACCTCCTGACGACCCTTCACGTGCTTGTTCAGATACTGCATGATTTCGCCCGGATAGAAACCATCCGCCTTACCCAGGTTGATGAACAGTCTCTTGAAACCAGCCTCAGTCTCATGCTTCCTGCGACCATTAGAAACCTTGCCACGGCCCTCGCCACGGCTTCCACGACCTTCGCCACCACGGGAGCCTTTGCCTGTTTCAGGCTTGATAATCTCAGGAGCGTTCTTGTAGTAATCGAGGAACTTACCGAAGGTGATGGTTACCATCTTCTTGATGATGTCCTCCTTATCGATGTACTCAAACTGGCGGTTGATTTCTGCCATGTATGGTTCAATCTGATCCTCGTCCACATCGGTCTTCATGATGTCGTCCATCGTCTTGAAGAGCTGCTTCTTGCAGATTTCCTCTGGGGTAGGCAATACGCCGTCCACGAACTCCTTACCAATCTGCTTCTCAATCTGGCGAACCTTGAACTTCTCTCTGGTATGGATGATAGAGATGGATGTTCCCTTCTTTCCGGCACGACCGGTACGACCGCTTCGGTGGGTGTAGCTTGCCACATCATCAGGCAAACCATAGTTGATAACGTGAGTCAGATCATCTACGTCCAGACCACGGGCAGCCACATCGGTAGCCACCAGGAACTGAACGGTATGGTTGCGGAACTTCTGCATGGTGAGGTCACGCTGCTGCTGACTCAAGTCGCCGTGCAGCGCCTCTGCATTATAACCATCCTTAATCAGCTTATCTGCAATATCCTGAGTCTCCAGCTTGGTGCGGCAGAAGATAATCGCAAAGATGCGTGGATAGAAATCCACCACGCGCTTCAGGGCGAGATACTTGTCCTTGGCATTTACCAGATAGTAGATATGGTTTACATGCTCAGCACCCTCGTTGCGCGAACCCACTACGATTTCCTTGTGGTCGTGCAGGTAGTTGAGGGCGATCTTCTCGATGTCCTTGCTCATGGTAGCCGAGAAGAGCAGAGTGTTTCTATCTTCCGGAACGTTCTCGAAGATGGCATTGATGCTCTCAGAGAAGCCCATGTTCAGCATCTCGTCAGCCTCATCAAGCACCACGTTGTTTACGTTCTCCAACTGAGCCACGCCACGATTAATCAAATCGAGCAGACGACCAGGGGTAGCCACGATAATCTGCACACCATGCTTCAGGGTGCGAATCTGGCTTCCGATGTCGGTACCGCCATAAACTGCGGCAATATGCAAACCGTCAATGTACTTGGCAAAGCTGTTCAAATCGTCTGCTATCTGGAGGCAGAGCTCACGTGTAGGACTGAGGATGACAGCCTGTGTCTGCTTGCTGCTGGCATCAGTTTTCTGGATTACCGGAATACCGTAAGATGCAGTCTTACCCGTACCGGTCTGCGCCAACGCAATCACGTCGTTCTTATTACCAAGCAAATATGGGATAACTTCTTCCTGAACTGGCATTGGATTCTCAAATCCAAGCTCTTCAATAGCACGGCGAATCTCCTCGCTCACGCCTAATTCTTCAAATGTCTTCAAATCTTTTTAACCTTAATTCATTATAATCTAAATGGAAGGCCGAATTCACCCTCCCAGCCATGAATTAGGGTGCAAAATCCTTCCGAAACGCTTGCGGCAATCCCACGCATTTATTAAGATTGCCTAAATTCGGGTGCAAAGATACGAAAAAAATGTGAGTTTCTTGCAGATTTCTGCAATATTTTATTACCTTTGCATGAAAGTTACAACAAACAGATAACCAAGAAAACTTGAAATATATGAAAAAAATTATTTTCACCCAAGAATGGATTGCTTTGCATCCATACGAAAAAGCAGACGAAACAGATCTGTATTATACAGAACTCGCCAACGAAATATACCACGCTCTTGACGAGGCGTGCTACACCCATAACTTCAAGAATATGGATGAAGCCAAGCAGCTGGCACTCAGCATTGCCGGTTATTTCGAAGATGTGATTTCGGGCACAGGCATCTGGAAGACTTTCACGGAAGAATGCAAGCAGCGCTACGGCACCTACATTCCTTTCTATGAGAAAGAAAGCGAATTCATCAAGAGTACGCTCAACGAAGATGACCCGGCTTACGACCCTGAGGAAATCAACATCGCTGATGTCAAGTTCCTGCTCTGGCACCATTACCAGCAGAGCAGTTTCGTACAGGAAGCCGTTCCTTTCCTCTTCGGAACCCTGGAACTGGCTGCCAAACTTGCCTACAACATTCTCGACAGAGAGTATGAAACGGCTCCGGAAAACGAGCGTCTTCTGACTTATCTCAGCGAAATGCCAGAGATAGAGGGCAAAGCTGAAACGACCGAAGAGGAAATCGAGAAAAACAAGGAGTTGGATGAGATTCACCGTCGCGACACCTTGGCGTGGTTCCATTATGGCTGCTATTTCAACGTAGGCAACCAGAAGCGCCTGCAGTTTACCCTCCAGCAGATGGCAAACTCGCCTCAGGGTCTCACCGAACCGCTCGCTTATTCTGTGCAGATGGAAATGACCATCGCCGGCAGAAACAATCTCCTGGCGCTCACTTCTTACGAATGGCTCTGCAAGATTTGCAGGAACATGCCTACCCACAAGCTCTGGGAGGATGAGGAGTTCAGGAAGAAGGCTACAGAGCAATATGAAAAGGTGGATCATGAGAAGGCGATTCACGACTACAATCTGCTCAAGGCGAAGGGATACGAAGACAAGTTCATCTTCCTGGAAGATGTGAAGACGCTGAAGGAATTTCTCAAGGAGATTGAATTCGAGTTGCCAAAGGACATCCGATTCCCTCAGAAATACGAGAAAGGCATCATCTTAAGCGGAAGTCCATATACAGGCATCAACATCAGTTTCGGTCTGGCTCATTGCATCGCATCGCCTGAGAACCCATACTATGTACAGGATCGTGCAGAGACCGACAGCTTTGGCATTATCAGCGGCAATGGTCTCCCATTCCCTTACGAAATTGTCTGCAAACTGATAGAAAACAACCTGATTCCTGACGCAAACATCTTTACAAGCCAGTATGTAAAGGAAGAGGGCTTGAAGATTACGCAGGCAAACCTCCAGTTCCTTGCCGATTACTACTTGATGGGCAGAAAGGATAAAGACCTGTCGCCTAAGGAATTGTGGTAAAGATGCATTCAGCATACTCAAAAAGTTCACTACGCTAACTCCATTTTTTAAGGGGTTAGCGTAGTGGACTTTTACAGATTTATAGAAGAAAGAGCGGAAAATCAGCTGTTAACTCTGTTAACCCCAAGCTGTTCTTCCGCTCTTTTTTATTATAAATGTTGACAGACATTCTTTTGATGTCTTCAAACAATTATTAAAGAGCTATCAACTTGCAGCAATTATTAAATATACGTAATTTTCCATATAAATATGTAACAAAGTACAATCTCTTCATTATTTTTTAGTAATTTCGCAGTTAGTAATTCTAAAATCACTAATTATGAAATTCGTAGATAGAATCAGGGAACAAGCTGTTTTACAGACAGCTTTGAAGTCTAAAGCGTCAAACTTCATCGTGATATACGGACGAAGGCGACTTGGAAAATCAACTCTCATCAGAAGAGTGTTGAAAAATGGAGACATTTACTTTGAAGCCAACCTAAGCGAGAAAACTACCCAGCTAAGTCTGTTGGCACGCACCATAGGCACGGAATATCCGGGCTTCGACAGCCCTGTGTATTCTTCTTGGGAAGACATCATCATGGCTTTCAACTACCGTTGCAAAGAAAACGCAACACTTGTCTTGGACGAGTTCCCATATCTAGTTCAGAAAGATTCTGCCTTACCTTCTACTCTACAACGAATCCTCGATAGGCGTATTACCGGAGTAAATGAATTGCGCTGCAACATCATCATCTGCGGCTCTTCACAGAGAATGATGCACGGACTCTTACAAGGTTCAGAACCTCTTTATGGCAGAGCCGACCGTATTTTCATCCTGCGTCCTGTCAAGCTGCCTTGGTGGCAAGAAATCATCAACACCTCAGCCAAGGAACTTGTAGAAGAGTACTCTATATGGGGTGGAGTGCCCCAGTACTGGAGTCAACGAGAAAGATTCGGATCTTTGGATGAAGCCATTCAAGAACTGATATTAGACGATATGGGAAATCTCTATGACGAGCCTGCACGTCTGTTTAGGGATGAGGTATCAGATATCGCACCCTATTCGTCAATCATGCTTGCGGTGGGTAGTGGAAAGCAGAAGTATTCCAGCATTTCTGATGCTCTTGGCAAGACTACGGCAGAGCTTGCCAAACCTATAAAAATTCTGACTGAAATGGCTTTCCTCAGAAAGGAAGTACCATTTGGCGAAAATCCGCAGAAGACAAAGAAGATTCTTTATCGGATAGATGACCCCTTCATGGCTTTCTACTACAGATTCATCGAACCAAACAAGTCTATGATTGCCTTGGGGCGTGGCAACATTGCAAAGAAATTCATCAATGACGGTTTCAACGGTCATGTTGCCGAAGTTTGGGAAAGACTGTGTCAGTTGGCTGTCAGCGGTAACAACATAGAAGGTCACACATGGGGTGAAGCCTCACGCTGGTGGGGAAAGGTTCCTATCTTTGAAGAAGGAAAGAGAACCCCTGTCGGCAACGAAGAACTTGAATTTGATGTTGTTGCAGAAGACCTCTTTGACAAGAACACAATACTTGTAGGAGAATGTAAATGGACAGCCCCTGATTATGCCGACCGGCTCTTGGAAAAGCTGAAGAGAAAGGTGGCTCTCGCCCCATTTGCCCAGGGAAAGAATGTAATATACCTCCTTTTCCTAAGAGAAAAGCCCCTACCTGGTCCTCAGCCTTGCAAGGTGATATTGCCAGATGAAGTGGCAAGTTTACTGCATCATTGATGCTTATCTAAACTATGGTTAGTTAAGGTTATGATTAAAACTTGCTTGCTGTGAATAAGAGAAGAAAAACTTCATAATGTAACAGCCGTTAAATTAATGTGCGTTAAATAAGCAGTGCAAAGATACAATATTTGTCGTCAAAATCCCCAAATCTCGAAAAAAAACATACTTTTGGGGGATTTAAAGGCAAAAAGTTAAGATATAAGACAGATTAGAAATCAAAAAGGGCACGATTACTCGTGCCCAAAAGAATTCTTTACCTACTAATCTGATAAGAGGGAGTTAGCAGGCTTCACTCCCAATGATGATTGATCTAATAATTCTTTCCTCTCTGAGTGTTCTAGAATATCCAAAGAGGGAAAGGCAAACTTTCGCTTAAAGATTGACGTTGATGTGCACGCGTACACAACAAATCACAAATAACAAAAACATGGTACTCCACATACTTGCTAAAATTTTTAATTAATTTACTCATCTACAAAATTACTTGAATCTATCATTATATTGCGTTCGTTAGCCGAAACTATTGAACAGCAACTTTCTTCACACTACCATCACTATACTTCACGATGTTCAAGCCCTTGGCTGGAGCAGACAATCGCTGACCATTTACAGAATAGCGAGAGAGTTCCTTGGCATCGGTAGAGGTTGTAACCTTATCAATGCCAGTTGCATCGAACTCTACTATCTTTCCAAAATCGCCCCATCCAGGAGAAAGCCAATAGTCTTGTTCTGTTCCTTGTGGAACATATAGAGTACATTTACTTATATCTACTCCATAGAAAGCAGAACCAGTTGAAATAGGGAATTGCCAACTAACATAAACAGAGGTCAAATCTCTACAATTCTGAAAGGCATATTTTCCCATCTCTGTAATAGTTGAAGGTATTACTACTGATGTTATTTTCTTATCATTCAGATAATACTCAATTCCACATTTTACGTCTATATAAGGATGACCTTTCGACAAATAAGTTTCAAATTCATCATCTATTATATAATATAGATTTGTCAAGCCACTGCAACCTTCAAAAGCTGATTTACCTATATAAGTAACACTGGAAGGGATAGTCAAGCTAGTCAAACCACTGCAACCATAAAAAGCATCCGAGCCTATCGAAGTAACACTGGAAGGGATGGTCAAGCTAGTCAAACCACTGCAACCATAAAAAGCATCCGAGCCTATCGAAGTAACACTGGAAGGGATGGTCAAGCTAGTCAAACCACTGCAACCATAAAAAGCATCCGAGCCTATCGAAGTAACACTGGAAGGGATGGTCAAGCTAGTCAAACCACTGCAACCACTAAAAACTTTATAACCTATCGAAGTAACACTGGAAGGGATGGTCAAGCTAGTCAATCCACTGCAACCTTCAAAAGCGCAAATGCCTATCGAAGTAACACTGGAAGGGATGGTCAAGCTAGTCAAACCATTGCATCCATAAAAAGCATGATCTCCCAAATTATCATTAGAGGTATAACTGCCTTCCCAGTAATCAGATCCACCTTCTACAATTTTAGCATCAGACAAATCTAATATAGATAGTTTTCCGTCGGTTATATTCATATCATAATCACGACCAGCCATCTCACGGATAAATTTCCAATCCGTACCATTAACTTCACCAACAATCTTCAAGTTAGTAATCAGATTCTTCTTGCTTTCACTAATCCTATCAGGTAAAGTACCAGCCTCATCCAACTTGATTGTTATTTGTTTGGTAATCAAGCCATCATTAGCAGCTTGGATTGAAAGACAACCCAATAACATAAACATGACAAACAAAAGTTGTCGTTTAAAAGTAAAATTTCTCATATCTCAATTTTTAAGTTTATATTCTTTCTCCTACTTGAATTCTTGTTAGTCCAGTTACTATTGGCTCTCCTTCATCACCTTTGTTTAATTCACAATCGCAGGTAAAAAAGAAGTTGTTTTCCAGAACTCCATCCTCCTTTTCAATACCCAATTTAATATGACCACTTACATTCCAATGTGAGTCGGTCTCAGAAGGTAGTTGGATAGTTCCCGGTTCTAAAATTGCACTCTTTACCTTTAATCCTTTCGCATTCCCCAAGAATGAAATTGAAGAAACATGTGTACGGACATAGTCAGCTATCGCTTTCATTTTATCCGCTTTAACTTCAAATGATAACTTTGGTCGTACCATAATCGTACTTTTTAATGTGAAACAATCTGTTAACTACACAACAAAAAGAAAGCGTGAACTTGCCCGTTGCTCGCTTCACGAACTGAGGCCCTGGCAAGCCCATCATGTCGAAACGAACAACTTCGAAGCCCACGCCGATATGATACACTTATCCCTATACCGAATTGGACACCCTACTTGCGTAGGGTGCCACATCAGTACAGAGATGTGAATATACACATCCCGAGAGCATCTACCGTTGCATAGTCTTTGACATGAGTTAGAAACTGCCAGGTTTCAGTTCGTCAAGAACTAAGCGCATAGTAAACGCACTTTAATATTATGTATGATACCTCTCCCCTCCCAAGTCCTCGTCTCAGCCATCTACCCTCTTAAAAGGAAGAAAAGCCTCAATTCGGCGTGAGCGAACGGGTATCTGTGTGCAAAGGTAATGAAAATAATCGGAAAGTTGCATCATTTCCGATCAATATTTTTCAAGAACATAAAAATTCTGCTGTGTGAGGGCACACAACAGACATAAAAATAGACTATAGCGTAGGAAGAGCGGAAAATCAGCTGTTAACTGTTAACTCTGTTAACCCCAGCTGCTCTTCCGCTCTTTATTTATTTCTTATTTCAAATTCTTATCCAGAAACTCCAGCATTTTCTCCTGTGCCTTCAAGCCGCAGGAATGAGGGATTTCCCAAAGCTCCGTATCCAGTAGATTATCTGCGCCCTGACTCTTCCAAACCTTGTGCATTTCGGCGAAAGCATCTTTTACACCAGGTACAGGGAAGAGCTTATCTTTTGTGCCATTGATGAAAAGCATCGGCTTCGGACAGGCGAGAGAGGCGATGTGAGGATAGTCGAGATACTGGCGAAGACCCGGAATGCAATTCGCAAAGCCGCCATTCTCCTTTCTTCCGAATCTCCGGGTAAGCTGAGCGTCCGTAGTTATCATCCAGCAGATGGAAGCACCCGCCTTGATTCTATCCGATAATGCAGAGAGCATCCACGAGCGATAGGCTCCCATCGAACAGCCCACGCATCCGATACGCTTCGCATCTACCATCGGCAGCGAAGCCAGGAACTCGGTGCTGGAAATATCATCGTAAGTCATGAAGGCAGAGAGGTCTCTACCCAGCATCATCATGTTGCCGGCTATCAGGTCGTATTTGTTTCTATCCACGCCCTCCTTTCGTCCCCGTTCTCCCCACATCGGAGCATCTGCCGAAAAGACCACGTAGCCATGTTTCGCCAGATAATCGCCCACGTACTGATTATCGTAAAGTTGCTTTGCCCACGCATCCGCATCATCCAGAATCTCCTGGCAGAGCGCCTGCTTCGTAGGGGAATCTTTTTCTTCCGGAGTAAAGAAAGGGCGAATCATCTTCTCCTTTCCGATAAAGAGATGGGCACCATGATCATGAAGCGCATTGACTGTTGGGAATGGTCCCTTGCCATCCGGAATCAGGAGATAAGCCGTAATACGGGAATAGGCGTTGATATTAAAGGCGATTTTCTGCGCCTTATATCCGTCTCTCTGTTCCTCACCGAGCACTTCCATATCCCAAGCCGCAGCCGCTTTCGGAGGCGTCATCATACATTCAAACACCTTCGCCCTTGCCGCCTTCTTCCACTTCTTGAAATTCTTAATCGGACTGTTTCCCCAAGCCATCGGATAGATCAGTTCCTTCTTCAGCGTTTCTACATAGGTAGGAATCTCTCCCTGCCATTCATACTTCTCCCGCTTCTGAAGCTTCGGCTTCGGAGAGGTCTGAGCAAACGCCACCGACGCCTGCAACAATGCGATGATACTATATGTAATAATCCTTTTCATTCTCTTGTCTTGTTTATAAGATTAGTTATTGTTTGCAAAATTAAGAAATTATCCGCAAAAAGAGCCCAATAATCTCGATATTTTTGCGTACCTTTGCCTAAAACATTTATAAATAACGGATAAAACATTCATAACAACAGATAAAACATCATCAAATAGAAGATAAAGCAATATGAAAATAGCAGTTTTTTGTTCAGCAAATAAGAATATCGACCCCGACTTCTTCACATTGACTGAAGAGATGGGAAAGTGGATGGCTGAGAACGGCCACGACCTGGTTTTCGGCGGCTGCAACTCCGGTCTGATGGATTGCATCGGCAAGGCAGTGAAGACGAATGGCGGCAGAACCATC
This sequence comes from Segatella copri DSM 18205, assembly GCF_025151535.1. NCBI lineage: Bacteria > Pseudomonadati > Bacteroidota > Bacteroidia > Bacteroidales > Prevotellaceae > Segatella > Segatella copri. The sequence continues at coordinate 2,878,444 of NZ_CP102288.1, read as the reverse complement.
GGTGTGGTTCCTACGCTTGTAGAGCGAGGAGGCAGAACCTTCCCAGACCTCGACATCGAGATTCCGTGTGATAATCTCAGCGACCGCAAGGACCTGATGCTTGCCCAGAGCGACATCTTCGTAGCCCTTCCTGGCGGCGTCGGCACCCTGGATGAAATCTTCACCATCGCTGCCGCCCACACCATCGGCTACCATCACAAGATGGTGATTCTCTACAACATGAAAGGCTTCTGGAACTCCACCATCGCCCTTTTGGACGATATGGCAGAGAAAAGGATGATTCGTGGCACTTGGCGAGATGTGATAGAAGTAGCGGATAACCTGGAAGAGTTAAAGGCGATAGTTGAAAATTCCCATTAATATGATTTTTCGGCAAACTTGTACATTTTTGATATTAAGGAAGGAATAGAAACCTATAAACGAAATACTCAGAAACAAAAGAAAGGGCGGAAAAACAACTGTTAACTGTTAACTCTGTTAACCCCAGTTGTTCTTCCGCCTTTGATATTTTCTTCAAGACCATCTATCCCTTATTTTCTTTCCCCAAAAGGAAATCGGAGAGACTCATAATCAGAATGCCTTCTTCATTATAACCCGAACGATACCTATCCCCTACGATTATCAGTTTGCGAAAGCCATCGTTTACATTCAAAAGAGAAGCCTGCTCCTGATCTTCCTTCTCCTTATCAGGCAAGGCATAAGCAGACTGGATATAGAGGCGTTCATCATGACGGTTCACCACGAAATCTATCTCAAGGTTCCTACGCTGCAGCTTGCCATTCTCATCCCGCTTGAAACTCTCCACTACACCGACATCCACACCATAGCCTTGTTTGCGAAGCTCGTTATAGATAACATTCTCCATAATATGAGTGTATTCTATCTGTCGGAAATCAAGCACGGCATTTCGAATACCTAAGTCCTCGAAGTAATACTTGGTACCAGCACCTATGTACTTGCGACCTTTCACATCATAGCGCAAAGCCTCGCTGATGATGAAGGAATCCTGCAGGTATTCCAAATACTTGCTGATAGTATTGCCACTTATCTCTATTCCACCAGCCGATTTAAACGTATTGGAGATTTTCAAGACATTGGTACAAGAACCTATCGTAGATGCAAGGAGCCGTACCAGCTCTTTCATTCCCTCTGGATTCTTCAAGCGATTTCGGTCCAATACATCTTTCAGATAAACGGTCTCATAAATCTCTCGAAGATAGTTTTGCTTGGCTTCAGGACTTTCCATCTGCACCACAGCAGGCAATCCACCATAAAGATAATAGATTTCCAGGGCTTGACGCATCTCTCCTCCCACAACCTCGTAGTATTCAGAAAAACTCAGCGGATGGATTCGGATTTCCCATCCTCGCCCTCTGAACTCTGTGATTACATCCTTTGACAAGAACCGGGCATTGGAACCAGTTACGTACACCTCAGCATTCTCTACATGGAGATAAGAATTGAGCACATCCTCAAACTCCTTTACCATCTGAACCTCATCAAGAAGAATGTAATACTTCTCCTTGTCAACCATCTGAGCATCAATATACTCTAAGAGTGCATCCGGGTCACGGAGTTTCTTGTTTCTACGGTCTTCAAGATTTACTTGTATGATATACCTCAGTTCGGGATAACGAGCTCTATCTAAAGGCTTTATAATGTTTTTATATAAGGGACACAGAGGCTTGGCAACCATCTATATATCTTGGATGGTTGCTGAGACAAAATCCTCCTGTAAAATATGCAATGTTAGAAAAGACTCAGCTGTTTCGTATCTTCGATAACGTATCCAGTAAGTGCCTTGGGCTTGTTGTCAAAGAAACAGTATGCCCCTAATGCAGAAATAATATTTATGATGAAATTCGAAACAGACCTATGACGTGAATGTACTATCTGAGCCGTATTTTTCAACAGGTCATTAATCGTTTCAATGATGTATCTTTTGCGTAGCATCATCTTGTCATAGAACGGCATTAGTTTGTTCTTCATGTTCACTCTCAGTCCTGTAACCAACTGGATGCCTTCCTCAAAAAGCGAATCGAAGAGTTTTTGCGAGATATAGCCTTTATCTGCAAACAGCTTGCCATACAGACGTTTAGCCAATACATCGAATACCGCTGGATCTTTGTCGCTAACGTTTGCACCAGTGAGAACAAAAGCAATTATCTCACCTCTATCATTACAAGCCAGATGTAGCTTGAACCCATGACACCATCCCATTGTTCCCTTTCCGTCTGTGGCAATGCCTTTGAACACTTTGTTGGCATAACGCCTGAGATTGTGGCATATTGGTATCATGGTTGAATCAACAAAGGTTATACCTGTACATCTGCCAAAAGCACGGAGATTCAGGAAGAACATGAGAGGGAAGAATACGCGACTTTCAAGTTCTACAAAACGGTTATAAGACACTGCATTTGGAAAATATGACTTCAATGTTCCTCTAATAAAGAATAGGTAATAATGCTTGAAGTTTCGGAATGAGCCGAAATGGAAATACAGCAAAATCGTCATGATTTCACTATCAGATAAAGAGGCTTTACGTCGTCTGCGCTTTACTCCATCTTCACTCAAAAGCAATTTTCCTGCATTTTCAGCATCAAAAACTTTGTAAAATTCATCAATAATACAAAATAATTCTGTAACTTTGTCCTTGGTAATCTCCATAATGATATCTTTTTATGTTTGTAACTAATTGGATTTCAACTACAAAGATACAAAAAATATCGGAGATTACCAACTTTTTTAGGCACTATTTCTTATCCCGAACTGAGGTATGATATGGTCTTCCGCAACACCTCTTTCAAGCAAATGCTTGCAAAAGATGTTGAAAAGAAGAAAAGATTTACCACATCGGCGGATGCCAGTGATAATCTTTATCATCCCATTGCCTTCGGCAGAGATAAGCTTATCTAGATATTCCTTGCGCTCAAAATACATCATTTCACTGAAAATTTTCGTGTCAAGACACATATTTTTGCAGCAAAAGTACACTTTTTACACGACTTCACCAAGTTTTATCGTAATTTACACGAAATATTTAAAGGTATTTAAACAAAGAAAGAGCGGAAAAACAACTGTTAACTGTTAACTCTGTTAACCCCAGTTGTTCTTCCGCTCTTGATCATTCTAAAATCTTATCTATTATCTCCAATAAGAATTCTCCAATAAGAATTCTCCAATAAGCAACTTACCCACAATGCTTGAGTAGTAGCGAACCCCAAAAATATTATATTGCATCTATAAACAATGCTATTGAACAACAACTTTCTTCACACAGCCATCACTATACTTCACGATATTCAAGCCCTTGGCAGGCACCTCCAATCGCTGACCATCTGCTGCATAGCGAGAGATTTCCTTAGCTTCGCCAGATGTCGTAATATGATCGATGCCAGTTGGATCATACTCTACGATATTTTCAAATATACCCCAATTTGAAATCCAATAATCATCATAAGTCCCTTTTGGAACATACAAGATGCATTTTCCCGTATTTGCATCCTCAAAAGTAGAAGCATCAATTGATAAAGGAGATTCCCAATTTACATATATGCTGGACAAGCCGCTGCAACCAGAAAAAGCAGACTCACCTATCGAGGATACACTGGAAGGAAGGGTGAGGCTGGTCAAGCCGCTGCAACCAGAAAAAGCAGACTCACCTATCGAGGTGACACTGGAAGGAAGGGTGAGGCTGGTCAAGCCGCTGCAACCAGAAAAAGCAAAACTACCTATCGAGGAGACACTGGAAGGAAGAGTGAGGCTGGTCAAGCCGCTACAGCCATAAAAAGCATACCAACCTATCTCGGTGACACTGGAAGGAAGGGAGAGGCTGGTCAAGCCGCTGCAGCCTCTAAAAGCATACCAACCTATCTTGGTGACACTGGAAGGAAGGGTGAGGCTGGTCAAGCCGCTGCAACCAGAAAAAGCAGAACTACCTATCGAGGTGACACTGGAAGGAAGGGTGAGGCTAGTCAAGCCGCTGCAACCAGAAAAAGCAGACTCACCTATCGAGGTGACACTGGAAGGAAGTGTGAGGCTGGTCAAGCCGCTGCAACCAGAAAAAGCAGAACCACCTATCGAGGTGACACTGGAAGGAAGGGTGAGGCTGGTCAAGCCGCTGCAACCAGAAAAAGCAGACCATTCTATCGAAGTAACACTGGAAGGAAGGGTGAGGCTGGTCAAGCCGCTGCAACCAGAAAAAGCAGAACTACCTATCGAGGTGACACTGGAAGGAAGGGTGAGGCTGGTCAAGCTGCTGCAACCATCAAATGCTTGATTACCGATGACATCATCCAATGTATAACAACCATAATAATTATAATAATAATCTCCTCCCTTCACTATTTTAGCCTCTGAGAGATCCAAAGTCGCCAACTTTCCCTCAGTGCCCTTTCCCTTATAGTCACACCCCGCCATTTCGCGTATGAAACGAAGATCAGTGCCATTAATCTCACCCATAATCTTAAGATTGGTAATCTTATATTTCTTTGTATCCCCAATCTTACTTGGCAAAGTTCCTGCCTCTTCCAATTTGATAGTGATTTGCTTTGTTATCAAATCACCATCAGCTGCATGGATTGCCAAGCAACCCAACAGCATAAATATTGCTGTTACAAACAGACCTTTTAATGTAAATGTTCTCATATATATCTTTTCTTAAATTATTATTCTTTTGTTGCTAATATTGCTGTAACAAAATCCTTAAAATCTTTTCTTTTTACTTTTCCACAAATCTGACATTTAGGATTCATCTGTGAATTTATGACATAATAGTCACCTTCACGCTCAATACAAGCATGAGCAAAGCTATTGCGCAAATGCTTAAGCAACGGCCCACAACCTCCTTCCCCTTGTAACACAGAGTATTTGGTGTTTCAGGAAAGCTCAACTCTATTTTATTTTTGTCTGTATCATGAATCAAAGAAACTTTGTTTTTAATCTCAAGTGGCACTTTCTTATAGAAATAACCCTTATGATTACCCTTCCCTCTTTTTCATTTTGATACAGAACGTCATAAAAAAGCTTGAGGTCATCAGGCTTCAAAGAAGTTTTAAATTGTCCCATACACAAAAAGTTTATTGATTTTTATTGCGCTCTGCGATGATTTTATTGTATTCATTTTTAGTAAAATCCTGTCCACATTGCGTGCAAACATAATCACCAGTTTTCTCCTCTACATAGCCCCACCCCAAATGAGTTTCTTTCTCAAATTTAGGATGTGAACAAGGTTTGTTCCCCATAATTTACGAAGTTCTTCTGCTTTAAAAAAATCCATATCGTTTCCTTTCTAAACCAACCCAATCACCCAAGGCTAGCAGCTAAAAAAACAGAAAGCGTGAGATCTCCTTGCTGCTCATCCCACGTTCTGAGGCCTTCGCATTGCCCTACACAGTTGAACGAGCAACGTCGAAGCCCACGCCGATATGAATACACTTATCCCTATACAAGTATAAGACACATTGCATTACACAATATGCCATACCAGTAAAGGGATGTGGATAAACACATCCCGAGGGCATCTACCGTTGCGTTGTTCGTGACTGTGTAAGAAAGTTGCGAAGTTTCAGAACGTCAAGAACAAAGCGCCAAGTAAACGCTCTATATTATGTCACGATACCTCTACCCTCCCAAGTCCTCGTCTCAACAATCTCTCTTTTTGAGAAAGAAAGCATCAACTCGGCGTGAGCAGAATGGGTATCCGAGTGCAAAGGTATATAAAATATTTGAAATGCCACTCCTTTTCCAGGAACTTTTTTAGAGAGAAAAGCAAAAAAGATAGATGTGGGGGCACACAAGAAAGGAAAATGAATGCTCGAAAACAAAGAAAGAGCGGAAAAACAACTGTTAACTGTTAACTATGTTAACCCCAGTTGTTCTTCCGCCCTTAAACTTTTATTCTTATCACCTTCCCGCTCAAAAAGAAAGTTACTTCAGCATCCATTCCCAAGCAGGAATTATGTGCACCGCCTTCCCATCCACGGTGAGTTCCTCTTTCTCATTCAGCGTAATGATGTAACCCTCAGACAAATCATAGATTTCCATCGCCTCTTGCAGACCCTCTATCTCACGCTTGCGAGTCTTCTCATCATCCATCTTCACCGTAACCTGGTAAGCCTGGGTAATCCTTACACCTTCTCTCACCACAAAGTCGCACTCTTTCTTGTCGGCATGGTAGAACAAGTCGTAACCCCTTCGCAGCAATTCGATGAAAACGGCATTCTCCAGTTTTACACCATTGTTATCCGTGACATTGAAACCCATCCTGCTGATGATGGCATTATCTATAAAATACACCTTCTTCGGGCTCAACATCTGGGTCTTTACCGATGGAGCATACTTCAATAACTGGAATATCATGTAGGTTTGCTGAATATATTCCAGATAGTTCTTGATGGTTTCGGGATGGCGAATGCCCACTATCTTTCCCAGCGAGTTATAGGTAACACGCTGGGTGGCATTGCTGGCAAGATAAAATGCAAGTTCTTTAATTTCCTTGTCGTTTGTAAGACCATTGCGAGCCATCACATCCCGGAAGATAATGCTCTCATAAAGTGAGGACAGGTAACTGACGGAACCCGTCTGAAGATATTTCGGGAAACCACCCCTCTCCAAGAAATCACGGAAATGACCCAGCAGTTTGGAACGGCTCGCCATCAGATAGAAATCTTTCTGCGAAGGCTCAATATGCTCCAGCTGCAAGTATTCGGCAAAAGAGAAAGGATAAACCTCCACAGAGATATAACGCCCTGTGAGATGAGTGCCCATCTCCTTGCTCAGCATCCGGGCATTTGAGCCTGTCACCACCACCTTATTGCCTTCATTGTAAAGGCGCCTCACAAAGGTTTCCCAACCCGCAATGTTTTGAATCTCATCAAAGTAATAGGTGTGCTGCTCGCCGAAAAGCTCAAAGAAGCATTCCTGCAAGGTTGCAAAATCTTCAAGCTTAAAGTTTACGAGACGCTCATCGTCAAAATTGAAGAAGAAATCTTTCTCCTCCAACTTATCACGCAGTTGCTGCAGCAACACCGACTTTCCACATCGTCTTACACCAGTTATGATAAGGATTTCCGAGGTGGTAAGCCATTCCTCTTCTATGTGTCGAGGGATGGCAGCCTGCATAAGATGCCTGCAGTTGTCCTGCTGCTCAAATATTATTTGTTTCAACAGTTCTTTCATTGCTCTACTATTTTATGATTCGTGGGCAAAAATAAGAAAAATATCTGAAAGTAGCAAGAGAAAAACAAAAATCTTTCATTCTGAATGAATAATTTTTCAGAAATCTTTCATTTTGAATGAATACTTTCAGCTAAAACCTTTCATTTAGAATGAATAGTTTTCGATTAGTTCCTTAAAAAACAAAAGAAAGAGCGGAAAAACAACTGTTAACTGTTAACTCTGTTAACCCCAGTTGCCTTTCCGCTCTTTTATAATAATCTCTAACAAGAAATCTTTTATTCTGCCAGCAGCTTCTCTGCCATAGCCTTACCCAGAGCCTCGCACTGCGCCTTTACCTCTGGAGTAATCGCCTGCTTCATATCTACAGGCTCGCCCACTGGCTCGTAGTGGAGCTTGGTTTCGTTCCACTCCTGAATCTTTGCTACTGCCTTGCTTGCCCAGCAATGAGAACCATACCAACCGAGGAGGTGGTTCTTGACGTCCTTATTGGCAAGCTCGGAGAGGAGAACCTCCATCTCGTGATAAAGACCGGCATTGTAGGTTGGAGCACCCACGATGAGACCCTTGTAGCGGAAGATGTCGCGCAGGATGTAGCTGTGGTGAGTCTTCGAGATGTTATACATTACGATGTTCTTCACGCCAGCCTTGCTTGCCGCACGGGCGATGATTTCTGCCATACGCTCGGTGTTGCCATACATGGTGCCGTAGCAGATAACCAAGCCTGGCTCCGTCTCGTACTTCGACATCTTATCATACATACCGATAACCTTCTCAATATGCTCGTGCCAAACCGGACCATGGGTTGAGCAGATGTAATCCAGCTCCACGCCAGCCAACTTCTTCAAGGCATTCTGAACAGGGATTCCATACTTACCCACAATGTTTGAGTAGTAGCGAACCATCTCCAGCCAGAAAGTCTCGCAGTTAATTTCCGTATCGATGATTCCACCGTTCAGCGCGCCGAAGCAGCCGAACGCATCGCCCGAGAAGAGCACCTTGTTCTTTGCATCCAGGGTAACCATGGTCTCTGGCCAGTGAACCATAGGGATGAGAACGAAACTCAGCTCGTGGTTGCCCAGAGAGAGGGTTTCGCCATTCTTCACTTCTACCACATCATCAGTTACGCCGTAGAAGCCTTCGAGCATTCCCAAGGTTTTCTTGTTGCCCACGATCTTGATGTTAGGGTAATATTTCTTGATGAGGGCGATGGAGCCGCTGTGGTCAGGTTCCATGTGGTTGATGATGAGATAATCGATTTCTCGGTCGCCAATCACCTCGTGGATGTTCTCGAGGAACTGGGTGAAGAAATCAACCTCTACAGTATCTACCAGCGCGACCTTCTCATCGTCAATGATATAAGAGTTGTAGCTCACTCCGTTAGGCAAAGGCCAGAGGCCCTCAAAACGATGCTTGTTGCGGTCGTTAACGCCTACGTAATAAATTTTGTTTGTTATTTCTGTCATATCTTTTATATTTTTATAATTCCTTCTTCTTTTCTTCTCCGAATTCCTTGGAAACATAATTGTAGATGTCCTTGCAGCATTCGGTGGAGAATTCTTGAGCCGAAACAAGGAGACTGTCCCATTGCGCCTCAGATAAGCCGCGGTCGATGTCCTCGCGGGTGATTCCATCCTTGATCAGTCCGAAAACAAAACCGGCATTGAAATTATCGCCGGCTCCGATAGTGCTCACCGGCTTCATCTTCTCCGAAGGATAACTCTTGGCAAAGCCGTTCTCGGCACGAACCTCTACAGGCTCAGCGCCCTGAGTGCAGATAAACTTCTTGCAGTAGAAACTGATTTCGGCATTATAAACCTTATCCGCCTCCGGTTTCTTGTAGAGGATTCCAAAGTCCTCGTGGCTTCCGCGTACGAAATCAGCCATTTCCAGGTTCTCTATCAGATTAGGCGTAATCTTCATGATTTCGTTCTGATGAGAAGCACGGAAGTTGATGTCGTAATAAAGAATGGCGCCGTGCTCCTTCGCATACTCCAGGAAGCCGGCAACCTGAGGACGGACCACAGGATTCAGAGCGAAGAACGAACCGAAGAGCACGATGTCGCCAGGATTGATTTCCGGTGTGGCAAACTCCAGCTGGTCGTGAGGATGATCCTTGTAGAAAATGTAGTCGGCATTGTTGTTCTCGTCGAGGAAAGCCAGCGAGAGCGGCGACTTCGATTCCGGAAAGATGCTCACATTGTCAGCATTCACCCCATTATCTCTCAAAAACTGAATCACATACTCTCCTATGCGGTCGTTGCCCGCCTCGCTGATAAACGAAGCATTTACGCCCGCACGACCCAACGAGATGACTGCATTGAATGATGAGCCACCCGGTACTGCCTCTATCGGCTTGCCGCCCTTGAAGATGATGTCAAGCACGGTTTCTCCTATTCCTATTACTTTGCGCATTGTTTTTGTTGTCTATATTTTATTTTTTGGTGGCAAAGATAAGTCTTTTTGGCGATAATGCAAAATAAATGACCATTTTTTTGGATAAATTACATTTTCAGTGTAACTTTGCACCTTGAAATGAAATACAATACTTATACACTCGATAATGGACTCCGCATCATCCACCTGCCTTCAGACAGCAAGGTGGTGTATTGCGGTTACCAGATTAACGCCGGCACCCGAAACGAGGAGCCGGGCGAAGAAGGACTTGCCCACTTCTGTGAGCACGTTACTTTCAAGGGCACAGAGCGCCGCAAGGCGTGGCACATTCTCAACTGTCTGGAGAGCGTGGGAGGCGACCTGAACGCCTACACCAACAAGGAGGGCACTGTTTATTACTCCGCCATCCTCAAGGAGCACATCGCAAGAGCCGTAGATCTGCTCACCGACATCGTTTTCCATTCGGTTTATCCGCAAGCGGAAATCGACAAGGAGGTAGAGGTAATCTGCGATGAGATAGAGAGTTACAACGATTCTCCTGCCGAACTGATTTATGATGAATTCGAAAATATCATCTTCAAGGGTTCGCCGCTGGGTCACAATATTCTGGGCACAGCCGAGCAGGTTCGCTCGTTCAAGACAGAAGATGCGCTGCGCTTTACAAGAAAGCTTTACCGGCCGGATAATGCGATATTCTTCGCTTACGGAGACATTGACTTCAAGAAGCTGGTGAAGCTTATCAGGAAGGCGCTCGCAGATGATGATTCGGGCAAGGTTGCTGAAAATGCAGCGAATTCAGTGGGCAAGCTTGCTGAGGAAAAGCTCCCACAGATTTCACAGATGACACAGATTTCAGGGGATGAGAATTCTATTACTACAGAAAAATCTGTGTCATCTGTGAAATCTGTGGGACCTGAAAAATATCCATCTGTGGGACCTGAAAATTATCCATCTGTAGGGAAAGAGATTGCCGGGCAGACGATTGTGATGCAGAAGAATACGCATCAGGCTCATGTGATGATTGGAACCCGCGCCTACGATGTAAACGACAGCCGCAGAATGCCGCTCTATCTGCTCAACAATATGCTGGGCGGACCGGGAATGAACGCCAAGCTGAACCTAGCCCTGCGCGAGCACAACGGACTGGTTTACACCGTAGAGAGTACGATGGTGGCTTATGGCGATACGGGCATTTGGAGCATTTATTTCGGCTGCGATGAGCACGACGTGAAGCGCTGCCTCCGCCTGGTTCGCAAGGAACTGGATAAGTTCATGCAGAAACCGCTGAGCGAGGCGCAGCTCAAGGCCGCCAAGAAGCAGATAAAGGGACAGGTAGGCGTGGCTTGCGACAACCGCGAGAACTTTGCCCTCGACTTCGGCAAGAGCTTCCTTCACTATGGCTGGGAGAAGAATGTAGACCGACTCTACGAGCAGGTGGATGAGATTACTGCCGAACAGATACAGGCCGTGGCTCAGGAGTTGTTTGATAAAGACAGGCTCACCACGCTGATTTTCAGATAATGTTGATTTTCAGACAAATAGCTCAAGTAATAAGAAAATAAAGAAGGCAACAACTTGGGTCGTCATGCGACTTCCCTCGTTGTTGCCTTCGTAATTTAATGAATTAAAAACTGCTTTTTTCTTAAAAACAACTAACAATTAACCTAAAAACTTAAACCTAAAAACCTAAAATGAAAATCTATAAAACCTAAAACGAATTCTTAACAATCTATATATGAAATCCCCAATCAGAATTTATCACGAAAACTCTCAGGGGACAGTATGAATTTCAAATGAAAAGGAGTTTTTACTCTCCTCTCTGATTTCGGAAGCCCCTTCGGCTCCCTACTGTTTTTTACTCAGCTGTGCATTGCTGCCAGCCATTTTTTAATCTCGGCTCTTTTGGAGCCCTTCGCATGGCTAATCTCCGATTAAGCCAACTTGTTGCTAATAGCACCAACTTCAGCTACACATGCAACAACTACTGCGAAAATCATTCCTAATACTAACATAATCTTTTCCTTTCTTAAATTTGTTATCTTAAATATACAATCTTGTAGTTTTACCTAACAAAATCTTAACTCTCTTTATTTCTTACCTCCCGGAGGAGGATTTCTATGCTCTCTTAGCTTCGTAGCTTATTTGCCGCAGTTCATTCCGAGGTTCATACCTGCGCAAGCTACTACTGCGAATGCTGCTACTGCTACTGTCATTATCCCGAACATTGCCATAATCTTTTTCCTTTCTTTTAACCTCTTAATCAGTCTCTTCGAGATTTTCCAGAAGTCCTCGTCCGAATCTCAGAACCAGGTTCCGAACCGGTCTCAAACTTGTCTCGAATCGATTTCGTAAGTTATCCTTACTGAATCAATCTTTTATCCTTTTTTCTTTTTCTGGTGCAAAGGTACAACTTTTTGTGTGCGCACACAAATATTTTAGGAGAAAAGTTTCAAAAAGCCCTTTTTTCTTGATTAAGGTCAAGAACATTTACATTCTCATTACAAAAACGGGCTATTTTAAAGCTTTTGCCCTTTCAGGGCGACAGGCGTGCTGCCATTATTACCCAGGGCGGTGCCCTGGGCTAGGAGCTTCTGCCCTTTCAGGGCGTGCTGCTAAAACGTGAGGGGCGTGGCATTTCACCACGCCCACTCCTTTATCACCGCTACGCAGCCACTCCTGGCGTTCCGTAGTGCCCATACTTGGCGATGAAACGGGCGGTCTTGGTGAAGGTGCCGTCCTCGTTCTTCATGATGAAGCCACGCTTCTTCCAGTTGCACAGCAGGATGGCAAGTTTCGTCTTGGTGCCATGAACCTGACAGATGTTCTGAATCTCAGTCTTGTCAAAGGTGTCATGAACGTAGAGAAGAAGATTGCTCACACCGGGAGTATGACACACAGAGCGGCTGTCTGCATCTATCGCCTCCTGCATCTGATTGCCGAAGAAACGCATCTTGCACCACAAATCATACTTCACGCTCCATACGATAAAATCCTCTATCGCCTTCTCCCACTTCTCGCCATTCGCCAGATAAAGCACCATCGCGCGGCGGAAACCATTCGCCAGGCCACGCTTGGCAAACTCGGCGTAAGGCTTGTTGTAAGCCAGCTGAGCCATCTCCATAATCTCATTCTCCAGGCGCTCGATAAGCTGGCGAGCCTTACGGCACTCCTTGAAACCTCTGGCTGCGTTCAGCTGCTGGATGTAAGGAGAAAGCTGCGACTTGAACTGCGCATCATAACTGCCCACCTCCGGACGCGGAGCGAAATCGGGACGGATGATGGTGGCGAGCGACAGGCGGCTCACGGCTCCATCAGCCACCTCACGAACCGAGAAGAACTTCTGCGTAACGGCAATGGTGCTCGAAGCATTCCAGTTGAAACGGGTCTTTACGCGGGCTGTAACGCTCTTGGTTCCTACTCGCTCCTGGCCGTCCTCTGAATTGTCCCAGCAGAGGCGAATCAGCTGGCTAGGGTCATTAAACTTCCTGAGCATGTCTACCTCGTCCATCTTGCAATAGAGATAAGCATCGCCAGCCTTCTGTACATCGTCGAGACGCTGGATGTAGGCAGCGCGGGTAAGGTCGGGCGAAACGATGCGGATGCAGATGTCTTCCGGGCGCACAGGCTTCTTCTTGTTGTCGCCCATGGTATTCACCTCGTCCTTCCAGTCCTGCTCCTTCTGGCGGTTCACCTTATCCATCTGAACCAGGTCTTCGATGATGCAGTCGATAGGTCCGTTGACGAGCGATTTGCCTGACGACATGGCTGCAATGAGCAGATTCATCATCGCCGCCTCGTGCACCTGATTATCCGTGTAGCGGAAGGTTACGCCCTTAAGATGAGCGGCAAGCGCAGGGAAGACCGCCATTGCCACAGCCGCCTTGAAATCGGCAGGCACCTTGCTGGTGAGCAGCTTGATGAGCTTAGGCAGCTTGGCTGGCAACTGAGGAGGAACATCGGCATAGATTCCCGCCTTCTCGGTGGCCTGCTTGGCAAGATGATTCTTGCGGGCAGTCTCTACAGCCTGCTTTACCAAATCCGGAATCGCGGTAGATTGCGCCACCTTGCAGGCATTCTCTACGGTGGCGAACGCCTTCGCCTCGTCTTCGCCAAAGGTTTCTATTACCTGCTTGATCCAAGCCGCCTCACTATTACAGATGTATCTTAGCAGGCAGGCTTCACGATAGATGAAGTTGTTGCGGTTGCCGTGGACAGGAGCGCCGCCCATCAGCTCTACCAGCGCCTTCACAATCTCCCCGTAAGGAACGCCGTCGTAAGTCTGCTCATACTGCACGGCATTGGCAGCCCGTCTCGCCTTCTCCTCCTCGCTCTCGATGGGTTCGAAATCTACGGTTGGAGCAGAAGATGCATTCTGAAATGCCTGGCTCAGAGAAGATGCATTCTGAGAGGCTGAGCTCTGAGAGGCTCCTGACCGGGCTGAATCTACATCCAGCGGACGGCCGTCAATATCCAGTCCTCTCTTGCGGTAAGCCTCACTATATTCAGCCACGGCTTCCTTATCCAGGCGCTTGTACCAGTCGTCGGCAGTATAAATCTGGCTTGCCGCATCGGTGATGAAGATGATGCGCTCCGGGGTTACGCAGCTAGGGTCTTCGGTGGCGTGGATGAGTTTGCAGAAGGCACTCTGAGCCTCAGCAATGGTCATTCCTACCGGGATGCGGATGTCGATGTGGGCCTTGTTGCGGGCTGAGCGCTCGATGTGGAGCACCTTTCCCTTCCAGAGTTCAATGTCTTCGGCTGAGAAGATTTTCTCTCTGAAGAGCTTCTCTGTAGGCTCATCAAACATTCCGTTCAGCAGAAGGGCGTTCTTCACCGCTGGCTCAACCTCCTCAGGATTATCAATGTCTACGGTTGTCTGGAAGGTGAAAGCCTCCGGGTCGATGAATTTCTGGGCGCGATGGTCATCGAGGAAGTGGAAGTAGTGAGGTGAGCGGAAAGGCAGCTGCTTCTTGAGGTCAGAAATCTTGCGGTCGAGCTGCTGGTAAGTCTCTCCCGCCTTCATCTCCTCCTGCATCATCTGGTTCTGCTGGGCGGTGAGGTCACGGATCTGACCAACGAGCTGTGCGAGCCAAGGCTGCTTGGTGAGTTCGGTGTAGTAATCGAGGAGATGGGATGAAATCTGTCCCATGTTCGCTCTGCGGTTAGGGTTCATTGCGATGATGCGACTGCTGAGCTGCTTGCATTCATCAAAGGTTAATGATTTTTGTGTCATAAATCTATATTTTTTTTAGTTGTAATAGACAGGCTCTTTTTGCAGAAACCTGCCGCCTTCCATTCTGAAAAGCGGTGCAAAGATAAACAAAAAAAAAGCCGTTTGCAAGTTTTTTCTGGGTTAAAAAAGCAGGGGTATAAAGAGGGGTATAAAAAGGTATAAAAGTATAAACAAAGGGTATAAGAGGGGTATATTAATACCCCGCTAGCTACCATCACTCGCCATCATCTCGTCATCTTTCATGGTGTTCGAGGTTGGCACTTTCTCATCCACCAGTTTCGGCAAGATTTCCCTCAAGTTCACATTCTCCGAACTGGCTGTTGTTCCCATAATCATCTTGAAAGCATTCACAATATCACAATAACGATTGAATCTTTCCTTGCTTACCGAGCCCAACTCACCTGAATCAAGTTTCCACCATTCCAGAGCCGCATATTCGAAAGGTGCAGATTTCGCCTGCGTAAGATCCTTCCATTTGCAGAGCGGAGCACGCTCCGTATTCTCCGGAGGTAGTTTTTCATACAGGTGGGCCAGATGTTTGCAGAAGGCTGTAGGAGCTCCCATATCGAATAGCCCCCACCCGTTTAAGAGTCGGAACACAGGGAACCAGTCGGATTGCTTTTTCACCAGCAATTCAGGACAGCCTTTTTTCTTATAAACCGCTATCTTCGGAATTACCAAATCAACCAGTTCCATGAATTTTTCTTTCTTCACTTCGTTTGAAGGCTTGGCACCCACCGCCTTCATCGCCTTCATCGACTCCTCATCGCCGTGCTTGCCCCACTGCTTCACATCGTCCACCCTGCCGTTCATAATCATCAGCACGATGCCCGAGAGCAACTGGAGCATCTTCTTTCTTGGCACACGCTTATAGAACACCTGACGGAGGAAATCTACAGGGTCGGCCTTGAATGTTGGGTAGAGATTGTGGGGGAAGGCGTGCAGCTGCTGTTCTATGGCGTCCAGCTGGTCTTTATAATCGTAGGTGCCCGTCTGCTTCTTCTTGATGGCATTCGGGGCTTCTACGAAGAAAGAATAGGCCGCACGCTCGCGGTAAGCCGAACTGGTGATGAATCCCATCTCGGTAAGCAAAACGGCCCGGAGTCGCTGCAGTTCCTCATCGTCTATCTGCTCCAGCTTATGAAGAATGCGGCTTCTGGCCTGCGTCATTTCGCGGGAATAATCGCTGCGCTGGATTTCGAGGAAACTGCTGAGCCGCTCTCTTGCCTCAGAAAGGCAATCAGCAAGGTCCTCGCGCAGTATCACCTCAGTTTCTGCATCAAGAAAACGGTTCTCTGCCACAGAAGAGGTTTTATCGGATGCAGAAGAGGAGTTATCGGATGCAGAAGAACCTTTATCGGAAGCGCCTTCAGAGAGCGTATTCTGGAGACGGATGATGCTGTTGATGACGCCTTCGAGCATCATAGTGCAGTCGCTGAAGCGGGTGAGCTGTTCGATGGGCAGCACAGGACCGGAGTATTGCCAGTCATCATAAATCTTATCATCATATATTTCGCGGCGCGCCTGCTCCATCTCCTCATCAGAAACATCAGAGAGCGCCCTCACCATGAGCTGCAATCCAGCCTTATCGCCCTCGTTCTTGCTGTTGCAGCCTATGCAGCGGGTGCGCAGGTTCCGCTCCTTACGGGCGATGATAAGGGCGCGTACGTCCTCGCCTTCCAGGGCTGAAACATAGCCTATGAGCTGCTGTTTGTCATAAGCTTTCACCGCCAGCATGTCGAAGGTGTTGGCGTCATCGGGCACGAGGCAGATGGTTCTCCCCTCTGCTTCTTTAGCATACTCTACCTCATGGCCTTTCACGTCATTATGGGTGAGTCCTACGATATGGAATGTGAGATTCTTCATTTTATGTTGTTATTATTGTTTTTACGTTTGTTTGCAGTCAGGTTACAAAAGTAAGGTTTTTCGATGAAACCACCAAGCATTCTTGTTTAAATTTCCTAAAAGAGGGGACAGAGAAGCCGAGGGGGTTAACAGGGTTAACAGTTAACAGCCGTTTTTTGCATGGCCCCCTCGCGTACCTTATTATATAATAATATATATATACTTATTTTTATATAAGTGTGTGGATGGAAGTATGCATTATTGGGGTGTTAACTGTTAACCTGTTAACCTTTTGCTCTCAGAGCGCCCTTCTTCCATCAGAAATGCGTTCTCTCCCGATACTTGTTAAAGATGGCTGGCTGAGCCTTGTCAGAAAAAAGCTCAAACGCCCTGCTACAGCCCGTTTTACGGGCTTATATGATGACTGGAGAGAGGCATAAATGATGACTGATACGAGGCTTAAATGATGGCTGGAAAGGGGGCTAAATGAAGCCTCACGAGGGGATGGATCATGCATCGCGAGGGAAGAAATGTTGCGTCGCGACGGAACAGGGAATGCATCGCGATGCAGAAAAAAGGGCTTTTTAGAGCGGAAAACCATGAGTTGCGGGGCAGAAAACTATGAGTAAGTTTTGTTAACGGGAGGGAAAACAACAAGGCGATACTCTTCTCTTATAGGAAGAATATCGCCTCGTTGCCTTCATTAAAAAGGAGGTCAAGGATGCTCATATTGGGCTGAAAACCGTATTTCTGCTCGTAAACCTGGTAATAGCGCTTCGACTCGAATTCGGGGTCAAGAAGAGGTTTCTTGGGGCGAATCGCATCGCGGAAATCCTTGATTTCATTCTCTTCTTTCAGTTCTTTACTCTGAATATAGGCTTCGGTGATTGAAATCTTCGGACGGATGTCGAGGAGCTCTATCATCTTCGCGGTTGTCTCCATGTTGAAATCGAAGAGGAACTCGTATTTCTTCTCGTAGAAGGGGCGGATGTCGTCCTGATAATACTCGAAGAAAGGGCTCTCGCCATAGGCGGAAAGGAGCGCATTCCAGTGCACGTGGCGCCAGTTGGCGTGGTCGGAGATGCGTATGTCCTTCATCGACAGAGAGATGTCGTGATTGGTGGGGATGGTGAGCGAGAGGGGGCCGTTGGTGGTAGGGATGATCATACGGTTACGATAGGTTTGCTTGATAAAGCTCTCGTGGCGCTCTATCAGGCATTCATCGTAGCGGTTCAGCTTCTGGTACCACTGGATGGGGCCGAAATATGTGGAAGAAAGAAGGGCTTTCAATTTCTGCTTTGTTATGAAGGGTTAATGATGAAGAGGGGGACGAGCGATGGAATCGCTCGGAACGGGGGCAGACGGGAGACAAGCTTCCGGCGGGGCTCTAAGCAGCGGCGAGGAGCAAGAGAGAGAGAGAGGAGCAGCGGAGCGAGGGAGCTAGAACAGCTTAAAGGCTTTACCTATCATCTGATGCTTATGAACGAGCTGCTGGCCGGTTGGCGTCTTCAAGAGATAGAAACGGCAATCCTTACAGCCGCAGCGCTTGCAGCAGATGGTTGGAATGACGAACTGCACGGTGTCGATGCGCAGCGTATCGCCAGGAAGCTTCTCTATCCTGCCTATGAAATGAGACTCGAAGACGCGCTTGCGGTGCTGGTTCTTGGGCTGGTAAACCACCGTATCGGTGAATACAACCACATCGCCACGCCCGAAATTTTCGCAGTCAATCCTGTTCACTATCACCCGGTTGCCTGCCTTCAGCTGGGGCGGAAGCCCACCCTGAGGCACCGAGAAGATAGTGAAAACATAGGTGCGCACTGCCCAAGCCAGAAGCAGCGACAACACCAATGCTATTAGGAATTTGACGGCAGTCTTCAATTCTTATTTCTTTTTCTTACTTAATATTGTCTACAAAAGTGAAGAGGCGATTCCAACGGATGCCCGAGAAGCCCGGATGATCTGGGCTGTGGCTCCACCAGATGAAGATAGGCTTGCCCACGATGTGATCCTCAGGCACGAAACCCCAGTAGCGGCTGTCGGCTGAGTTGTGGCGGTTGTCGCCCATCATCCAGTAGTAGTCGAGCTTGAAGGTATAGCTCTTCGCCTGCTTGCCGTTGATGAAGATGCGGCCAGCGTAGTCTACCTTCAGGTCGTTGCCCTCGTAAACCTTGATGCAGCGCTCGTATACAGGCAGATTCTTCAGCGTAAGAGCGATGCTCTCGCCCTTCTTCGGAATCCAAACCGGACCGTAATTATCTCTTGTCCAGCCGGTATAGATGTTGAGCGGGTAGAGGTCGCCATAGGTTGCATCCGTATTGATAGAGATGCTCTCTACGAGTTTTCTGTTCGCCTTCAGCGCCATGTAAGCCTTCTTGGTAAGCGGAATCACGCCACTCTGATTATACATCAGCAGGTCTTCGTTGGTGATTCCCAACTCATCGGCAAGGTCGATTGGGAACTCGCCCTTGAGCTTCATCTTATAAGTATACTGCACGTTATCAGGCTCCTTGTTTGCCTTTCCGTTCAGATAAACGATGCGGTTCTTGATCTGCAGGGTCTGTCCAGGCAAGCCTACGCATCGCTTTACATAGTTCTCTCGGCGGTCGGTAGGACGGCTGATGATGTCGCCATATTCGCCCGGCATGCTGCTGATGTAGTTGCGGCCAGTAGCATAAACCTGCTCAAAATAGTGGCGCTGCTGCAATGGGTTCATCGCGCGCACATCCCTTTCCTGTCCGTTCTGCTGCATCAGCTGGTCGCCGATGCTGTAAACCATCTGGTAGTAATCATTCGCCTGATAGCGCTCCTCATTGACGAGCGTATCGCCTGCAGGATAGTTGAACACAACGATGTCGTTGAGCTTCACGTTGCCCAATCCCTTCACGCGGCGGTAATCCCAGTGAGGCCACTCAATGTAGCTCTTCACGTTGACCAGCGGCATGGTGTGCTGGGTGAGCGGCATGGTGAGCGGAGTTTCAGGAATGCGAGGACCGTAGCTTACCTTGCTCACGAAGAGATAATCGCCCGTGAGGAGACTCTTTTCGAGAGAGGAAGACGGAATCACATAGTTCTGGAAGAAGAAGAGGTTGATGAAATAAACCGCTACGAGAGCGAACACGAGCGCATCTACCCAGCTCATGATGAAGCGCACAGGGCCTTCCTCATCCTTCCACCACTGCCAGTGAATCTTCTTGGTGATGTAAACGTCGAAGATGAACGGAACCACAATGAGTCCCAACCAGCTTTCTACCCAAACCAGAAAGAGGAGATAGAGGGCGAGAACCACTGCGAACTTCGCCCACTGTACCTTCATATTGAGTTTTTGTTTCTGCTTGTCTATCATAACTTCTGCTTAGAACTTAAATAAATCTGATGTGGTGAGCAAGCCGGAATGGTTGGCTGTGAACTCAGCTGCGAGAACGGCTCCCAGGGCGAAACCCTTGCGAGAATGGGCGCTGTGCTCGATGGTAATCATATCAGCATCGCTGTCATACATCACGGCGTGGATTCCAGGAACCTCACCATCGCGTACGCAGTTAATAACCAAATCCTCATCGGTAATGTTTGCATCGCCCTCATCGTGATGACCATCCTCAGTCCAGTAAGTAACGCCACGCTTCCAGTCCTTCTTTCTGTCGATGTTGTCGATGATTTCCTCGGCAAGGGTGATGGCTGTACCTGATGGCGCATCAAGCTTATGAACGTGGTGGGTTTCCTGCATGCATACAGAGTACTGTGGGAATCCGTTCATGATCTTGGCCAGATAGCGGTTTACGGCAGAGAAGATTGCCACACCGATGCTGAAGTTAGACGCCCAGAAGAGGGTCTGCTTACCGTCGGCGCAGAGTTTCTCCACGTCTTCCTTATGGTCTTTCATCCAACCTGTAGAACCTGAAACCACCTTCACGTTGTGAGAGAAAGCCTTCAGATAGTTGCCGTAGGCGGCAGTAGGGTTGGTAAACTCAATGGCTACATCAGCAGAGCAGAACTCCGGGCTGTCGATGTCTTGAGGGTTATTCACGTCAATCTTACAAACGATTTCGTGGCCACGCTGCAGGGCGATCTCCTCGATCATGTGTCCCATCTTTCCGTAGCCGATCAAAGCAATTTTCATCTTTATCTATTTTTTATTTGTTCTTACTTTTTGTTCTATTCGGCAAAAAAAATGCAAATGAGCGCAATGAAAGCTTGCTTTCAAATTGCCGAGTGCAGCTTTTTTTATGCAAAAATACACATTTTTCTTCGAAAAACCTTGAAAAATCCTTGTTATTATAATAATAAATAGAAAATTTTGGTTATTTTTGCAGTGATTTAAGGCTTTTAGCCTCATTTAGTAACTAAAAAAGAGAAAATTATGAGCAGATATATATTTGAGACAAAGATGGAAGTAAGAGATTATGAGTGCGATATTGAGGGCATCGTGAACAATGCCAATTATCTGCACTACATGGAACATACCCGCCATCTCTTTCTGAAGGAATGCGGCCTCAGCTTTGCCGAAATGCACAACAAGGGCGTGGATGCTGTGGTGGCGAGAATGAACCTTCAGTATAAGGTTCCGCTGCAATGCGATGATGAATTCTTCTCACGTCTGTGGCTGGAGAAGCAGGGCGTGAGATATGTTTTCCATCAGGACATCTTCCGTGCCAAGGACGAGAAACTCTGCCTCAAGGCAACCGTAGAACTCGTCTGCCTCATCAACGGAAAGCTGGGCAACAGCGAGGACTACGACAAGGCATTCGAGAAATACTTCTCTCCTCAGAGTTAACAGGTTAACAGTTAACAGCTGATTTTTCAATACCCCTTCCGCACACGAGCGAAGAACTTGCGTTCCGAAAGAGGCAATCCTATAAACCATAAAAGCCGAAACATTATGGAGCAACTCCTTCATTATGTGTGGAAGCACAAGCTCTTCCCACTCTCTCCACTCACCACCACCTGGCACCAGGATGTGGAAGTAATTGACCCCGGACTGCACAACCGCAATGCAGGGCCCGATTTCTTCAATGCCAAAATCAAACTCAACGGAACCCTATGGGTGGGAAACGTGGAGATTCACGACAAGGCAAGCGACTGGTATGTGCACGGACATGATAAGGATGAACGCTACGACAACGTTATCCTGCACGTTTGCGGAACCATCGATGTAGAGGCAAAGAACTCGAAAGGCGAGCCCCTCGTGCAGTTGCAGCTCGACATCCCCGACAACGTATCGAAACATTATCAGGAGCTGCTGAACATCGACCAGTATCCTCCCTGCTACCAGATTATCCCATCGCTCACCCGCCTCACCGTACACAGTTGGATGAGCGCCCTGCAAACCGAGCGCTTATCGCAGAAAACCGATGCGATAGAGGCGCGCGTGAAGCAATGTAACGGCGATTGGGAAAACGCCTACTTCGTGACCCTGGCGCGCAACTACGGGTTCGGAATCAACGGCGACGCCTTCGAGCAGTGGGCCTACCATCTGCCGCTGAGAGCCGTAGACCATCATCGCGACGACCTCTTCCAGATAGAAGCCATCTTCCTGGGGCAAGCCGGACTGCTGGAACTGAACACCATTCCCGAAAGATATCAGAAAGACGCGCTGAACGACGGCTATTTCTCCCGATTGAGGAACGAATATCTCTATCTCTCGCATAAATTCTCGCTGCAGCCGATGGATTACAAGCAGTGGCGCTTCCTGCGTCTGCGTCCGCAGAACTTCCCTCACATCCGCATCTCGCAGTTAGCCAATCTTTATTATAACCGCCGTGCGGGACTGAGCCAGCTGCTCGAGGCAAGCACGGTGAAGGAGGCGAAGCAGGTGCTCTCAACCAGCGTTACGGAGTATTGGGAAACCCATTATACCTTCGGCAGCACGAGCATCCGTAACGAGAAGCACCTCTCCCCTTTCTCGCTCAATCTGCTCATCATCAACACCGTGGTTCCCATCCTCTTTGCCTACGGCAGGCACCGGGGCGAGGAGAAATACTGCGACCGCGCCTTCGACTTCCTGGAGGAGCTGAAGGCCGAGAATAACCACATAGTAAGGATGTGGAAGGAATGCGGCCTGCCGGTAGAGAACGCCGGGGATAGCCAGGCACTCATACAGCTGAAGAAGGAATACTGCGACAGGAAGGAATGCCTGAGGTGCAGGATAGGTTACGAATACTTGAAAAGATAAAGATTATGGCTGATCAACAGGAAATACTGAACACCATCCTCCTGACAAGGCTCAATTACTTCAGCCTGGCAGGAATGCTGGAGCTATACAGAACGGTAGGCTCCGCCACGCTCATCCTGGAGCATAAGAACAACCTCAGAGACATCCTCCCCGATGCCTCGGATAAACTCGTGAGCGCTATACAGAACTGCGAAGAAGCCCGAAAACGCGCTGAGGAAGAGCTGGAGTACGACATACGCTACGGAATAGAACCCATTCCGATGAACGACGACCGCTATCCGCAACGCCTCAAAGACTGCGATGACGCACCCCTCATCCTCTTCTATAAAGGCAACGCCAACCTCAACCAGCAGCGCGTCATCAACATCGTAGGAACCCGCCACTGCACGCCTTACGGCGAAGACCTCATCCGCCGCTTCATCACCGACCTGAAACAGCTCTCGCCCAACGTGCTCATCATAAGCGGACTTGCCTACGGAGTGGACATCGTGGCGCACCGCCAGGCACTCGCCAACGGCTACGAAACCATAGGCGTGCTGGCTCACGGTCTGGATGACCTCTATCCCCGTCAGCACCGGGAAACGGCGGCAAGAATGATAGAACAGGGCGGACTGCTCACCGAATTCCTTACCCGTACAAACGCTGATAAGATAAACTTCGTGCGCCGCAACCGCATCGTAGCGGGAATGTCGGATGCCTGCATCCTGATAGAGAGCGCAGCTCACGGCGGCGGTCTCATCACCTGCGATATTTCGCAATCCTACGGCAGAGACGTCTTCGCCTTCCCGGGCAGAATAGGTGATTACTACAGCGAGGGCTGCAACAACCTGATACGCAACAACGGCGCCACGCTCATCACCAGTGCCGAGGACTTTGCGAAGGACATGCGCTGGCAGGATGACGCCACCCTGATGCGAGCCAAGCAGCAAGGCATCGAGCGCAGCCTCTTCCCCGAGTTATCAACAGAAGAAGAGCTCATCGTCAGCATCCTCTCAAAGACAAACGACCTGCAGATCAACATCATCAGCGTGAAGTCGAACATCGACATCTCCCGCCTCACCTCCCTCCTCTTCCAGATGGAAATGAAAGGAATCATCCGCACCCTGGCAGGGGGAATGTATCATCTTTTAAAGTGAAGCAAAGGAGGAGTTAAGGAGTTAAAGGGAGTTAAGGAGTTAAGACAACAGTTATGAGATACTCATGTTTTTTTGTATATCATGGCAAATTCTCATAAAAAAAGTGTAACTTTGCAACCGAAATTTTGGAGAAGGAATATCAAGGATTATCATTTTCGAAGCATTTGTCTTAACTCCTTTAACTCCTTAACTCCTTTAACTCCTCATAAAACGATGAAAATAGGTAATATAGAATTTGGGCCTCAGCCCCTCTTCCTCGCTCCGATGGAAGACGTAACAGATATTGGCTTTCGCATGCTCTGCAAGCGATTCGGAGCTGCCATGGTTTATACTGAGTTCGTATCGGCGGAAGCCTTGGTGAGAAGCATCAAGAGCACCGTCAGCAAGCTTACGATAAGTGATGAAGAGCGCCCTGTGGGCATTCAGATTTATGGTCGCACCACAGAGGATATGGTGGAAGCTGCCAAAATCGTAGAACAGGCGAAGCCGGATGTGATTGATATTAACTTCGGCTGCCCAGTGAAGAAGGTTGCAGGAAAGGGTGCAGGAGCCGGAATGCTCCGAAATATCCCATTGATGCTGGATATTACAAGAGAAGTGGTAAAGGCGGTAAACGTGCCGGTAACTGTGAAAACCCGACTGGGATGGGATTGCGAGAACCTCATCATCACCGACCTTGCCGAGCAGTTACAGGATTGCGGAATCCAGGCGCTCACCATCCACGGCAGAACCCGTAGCCAGATGTACACCGGAGAAGCTGACTGGAGCCTCATCGGAGAGGTGAAGAACAATCCCCGCATCCATATTCCGATCATCGGCAACGGCGATATTACGACCCCTGAGGAAGCCAAGCTTGCCTTCGAAAGATACGGCGTAGATGCGGTGATGATTGGGCGCGCCACCTTCGGCAGGCCTTGGATTTTCAAGGAAATTCGTGATTATCTGGATAATACGGGCGCTGCTCCATTAACCGTAGATGAGAAAATCGACCTCTTGGAAGAGCAGCTCCGCATCAACGTGGAGCGCATCGACGAGTACAGAGGCATTCTCCACACCCGTCGCCACCTTGCCGCCTCCCCTATCTTCAAGGGCATTCCCGATTTTCGCCAGACGAGAATCGCCATGCTGAGAGCCACGACCGTGGAGGAACTAACTGGGATTCTGAAAGAATGTAGGGAGAGAATCAAGGCAATAGAATAATAAAAGTATATAAGTAAAGGGAGATTCCAACGATGATGGTTGGAATCTCCCTTTTAATTTATTTTTTATATGACAACAAAATTATCTCATACCTGCCTTTTCCAAAATGCTGCGAGCCATTACACAAAAGGGATGTTCTTCGATATTTTTGAATCCCTTAAAGTTGCGCTCGGCCTCTTCTGCATGGCGCAAAAACTCTTTTGCTTCTTTACCATGCAATGTTGGTATTGCTTTGATTGCTGTTGCCATAATCTTATCTCCTACTAATCATTATGTCAACTGCCAACCTGTAACAAAGTTAACAGGTTAACAGTTAACAGCTGTATTTTCTATACTTCTACCTGAAACTGAAGAAACCTAACTTCCTCAAATTATAGAGAATGGCTTTACTTCTTCAATATCGAAGCACCTTCGAGCAGGGCGAGTGCCTTGTTCTCGTTCTCCTCCATGATTTCACGCTCTCCCGGACCCTTGTCGTTGATTCCGCAGAGGTGCAGGATGCCATGGATGATGACGCGATGGAGCTCATCATCGTAGGTCTTGCCAAACTGCTCGGCATTGGTGCGGACCGTATCGAGCGAAATCACGATGTCGCCGTTAATCACATCATCCTCATCATAATCGAAGGTGATGACATCGGTATAGTAATCATGACCCAGATACTCGTTGTTTACTTCGAGAATCTTCTCGTCATCTACAAACATATAGCCAATCTCACCCACCTTGCGGCCATGAGAGGCAGCGACCTTGCGAATCCAGGCACTCGTATCACGCTTCTTTATCTTTGGCATTTTCACGCCATCTACATTGTATGTTATCATACGCTTCTTCCTCCTATTTTTATTTTATTTTTGGTAAAAATTCATCTACTTCTCTTCCGAAGAATCTCAGCTCCCTAACCAGCGTTGAGCTGATGCTGCTGTATCTTGGGTCTGAAAACAGCAGGATGGTTTCTACGCCGCCCAACTGCTTATTGATGTCAGCCTGCTCTCTTTCGTACTCGAAATCCTTGGCAGAACGGACGCCACGAACCAGAAACCTGGCTCCCAGGCGATGCGCCAAATCGATGGTGAGATCATCGTAAGAAACCACCTCCAGGCGATAACCCTTAGATGCATCCTCCGCATCTACCAGTTCCGAACATTCCTTCGGGAAAACAGCCTTGATATCCTCCACACGCTTCGAGATTTCCTCGCTGGCGTGCTTCAGCTTGCTCACCGCCACTGCAATCACGAGCTTGTCGAACATCGGCAAGGCACGCTCGGCAATGTTCTGATGTCCTATCGTAAATGGGTCGAATGTACCCGTAAAAATCCCAATCTTCATAAATGTTTATCCTTTTACGGCGCTAGCCCTAATCCAACATTCAACATTTAACATTCAACATTACTCAAACAAGTCTCCCTGCATAATATTGCTTGTATACGGATTTCTGCCGAGATGCTCGTAGGCAAGCGGCGTTGCCATTCTGCCTCGCGGCGTGCGCTTGATGAAACCCTCCATGATGAGGAACGGCTCGTAAACCTCCTCTACGGTGCCACCATCCTCGCCTATTGCCGTGGCAATGGTGCTTACGCCTACCGGACCACCACGGAACTTGTCGATGATGGTGGTGAGAATCTTATTATCTATCTCGTCCAAGCCATACTGGTCGATGTTGAGCGCCTTGAGAGCCATCTGGGCAATACCGTAAGTGATGGTTCCGTTGCCCTTTACCTGGGCAAAATCACGCACTCTTCTGAGCAGGGAATTGGCGATACGAGGAGTTCCGCGCGAACGGCGGGAGATTTCCACTGCCGCCTCATCCTCTATCGGCACCTTCAGGAGCATCGCACTTCGCTTGATAATCTTCTGAAGCGTAGCCGGGTCGTAATATTCCAGATGCAGATTGATTCCGAAACGGGCACGGAGAGGAGCTGTAAGCAGACCGCTTCTCGTTGTTGCTCCCACGAGGGTAAACGGATTCAAGTCTATCTGGATGCTGCGAGCCGAAGGACCCTTGTCTATCATGATATCGATGCGGTAATCCTCCATCGCCGAATAGAGATACTCCTCTACCACAGGCGAAAGTCGGTGGATTTCATCGATAAAGAGCACATCGTTGGGCTCCAGCGAGGTAAGGATTCCCGCCAGATCGCCCGGCTTATCAAGCACAGGACCCGATGTAATCTTGAATCCTACGCCCAGTTCGTTGGCGATGATGTTGCTCAGCGTGGTCTTACCCAATCCCGGCGGACCATGGAGGAGCGTATGGTCGAGCGGTTCGCCACGATATTTGGCAGCCTCAACAAAGACCTCGAGATTTTCCACCACGCCATTCTGTCCGCTGAAATCAGAAAACTTCAGCGGGCGCAGCGCCTTCTCGAATTCCTTTTCGGCAGGCGAAACTATTTCTTGTCTTATATCAAAATCTTCGTTCATTCTATGACTATTATCGATAATATGGGTGCAAAGTTACACATTTGTTGCGGAATTAAAGAAGAAAAGCCGAATTATTTTGCCCATGATTTTGCACAATCCCAAAAGATTCGTGCAGATTTGCAAGCGTTACCCTACAAAAATGTTATAATTTATCATTTTCTTGCAGAATAATTTGTTTATCCGATAGAAAAGACGTACTTTTGCACTCGATATTGAAAGCGAGGAAAGAAATAAATAAGAGAGAAATATCAGGATTTTAAAAGAAATAGAATTATGCTTAAGTTATTTCAAGGGCTCAGCAAGCTGCTGGCCAATTACACATCTATCTTCGTGATAGGTGTTGCAGTGTTCACATTCTTCTTCCCACATACCTTCGACTGGGTGCGCGGAACTACTCAAACCGTCATTCTCGGCATCATCATGCTCACAATGGGTCTGACCTTGACCACCAACGACTTCAAGATTCTGGCTCAGCGCCCGCTGGATGTCTTCATCGGAGCCTGTGCCCAGTTTATCATCATGCCGGGTGTGGCTTACACCCTGGTTCATGTGTGGCATCTTGACCCAGCCCTGGCACTCGGAATCCTGCTGGTAGGTTGCTGTCCGGGCGGCGTTTCGAGCAACATCATGAGTTATCTGTGTCATGGCGACGTAGCTTTCTCCGTAGGAATGACCTGCGCCTCTACCATTCTTGCACCAGTGATGACTCCGCTGCTGATGAAGATTACAGCAGGCGAGATTATCCATGTAGATGCTGTGGGAATGTTCATCAACATCCTCATCGTAACGATTATTCCTGTAGCCATCGGCTGCGCCCTCAACTATATTTACGGCAAGAAAGACTGCTTCCCTACCATCCAGAGTCTGATGCCGGGCATCAGCGTTACGTGTCTGGCAATCATCGTAGGCGGCGTGATTTCTACGGTTCACGATGACCTCGTAGCCCGCGGCTTATCGCTTTTCCTCTGGACTTTCGCCGTGGTTTTCTGCCACAATACGCTGGGTTACCTTCTGGGTTGGCTTGCCGGCAAATGTGCCGGATTCAATACCGCCAAGAAGCGTACCATCAGTATTGAGGTCGGCATGCAGAACGCCGGTCTTGCTACGGTACTTGCCGGCAACTTCTTCGCAGCCCAGCCTCTCGCCGTATTGCCTTGCGCCATCAGCTGCGCCTGGCACAGTATTTCCGGCACCATCCTTGCAGGAATCTATCTGAAATGGGACCATCTGCATGAGAAGAAGTAAATGACTTCGGAAAAGAATTTATGAATTCTAACAGAAGCAAAGATTGAGCAGCACGCCCTGAAAGGGCAGAAGCTCCTAGCCCAGGGCAGCGCCCTGGGTATAATGGGGATATAACGAAGTCGCCCTGTAAGGGCAAAAGCTTTCAAATACGAAGCTTTTGCCCTTACAGGGCGTTTTGTTGGTTGTATGTTTAACCCAGGGTGTTACCCTGGGCTAGGAGCTTCTGCCCTTTCAGGGCGTATTGCTTAAACTCACCTCACGGGGTTAACAGGTTAACAGTTAACAGCCGATTCTTCTATAGTTACTTCCCCGTAGTCAGCAGCTGCACGGCTCGCTGAACTATCTCGTTGGTCTCGTTCCAGACCTGGAAGTATTGGCTCATATCCCAGATATCTCGTGCTACAAGGGCTTTCAGCTGCAGGGCGAGGTATTTCTTCGTCTGAATTAATTCAGCCTCATCCTTTGGCTCTATCTTCTCCTTCTTGCCCTCGGCGATAATGCCATCTATCAGCGAAGAAGGAACCTCGTAGGTGGCGAGGAACTTATCGAAATCCTTATACTGGCTCTTCAGCTCCTTACGATGCGCATCGATGAACTTCAGACTGTGGTTGATAACGATACTCTTGGCTGCCAACTGACGGTGCATCTTGGTGTACTTGGTTGTATCTAGCGGCACGAAATAATCTGGCATGATTCCACCACCACCATAAACTACACGATGCTTGCGCAAGGTATAATACTTCAGACTGTCTGAAAGATGGATGCTGTCCTGATTGGTGAACTCGCCATGCTTGTAACGCTTGTCCAGATCCATCGCATAATCCAATCTGTCACCTTTCTTATATGGCTTCTGGATGCATCTGCCGCTAGGCGTATAGTAATGGGCGATGGTGAGACGAATCTCGCTACCATCATCAAAGGTCAGCGGACGCTGCACCAATCCCTTGCCGAAGGTTCTGCGACCAACCACTACGCCACGGTCCTGATCCTGGATGGCTCCGGAAACAATCTCGGCGGCAGAAGCGGTAAACTCATTGGTGAGCACCACCACCTTGCCCTTGCGCCATCTGCCGTTAGCCTGCGCCTTATATTCCTGACGAGGCGCAGCACGACCGCTGGTATAAACGATGAGATCGCCCTTCTGCAGGAACTCGTTGGCAATCTGAGCCGCAGCCTGAAGATAGCCTCCGCCATTATCCTCAAGGTCGAAGATAAGGTCCTTCATTCCCTTCTTTTTCAGCGAATCCATCGCTATTGTTACCTCTTTATGACTGGTAAGACCGAAGCTTCCCAATCGGATGTATCCGATGCCCGGACGAATCATATAAGCTGCATCCATCGTTGTTACCGGAATTTTATCGCGCTTTACCTTGAAGATGAGTTTATCCTTGATGCCACGGCGCACAATGGTAAGGTTCACCGTTGTTCCCTTAGGACCACGAAGGCGCTTCATGATTTCCTCCTTGCTCATCTTGACGCCCGAAATGGCAGTATCGTTTACAGCCACAATGCGGTCGCCGGCAATGATTCCCACCTTCTCAGAAGGTCCGTTCGTAACCGGCTGGATAACGAGCAGCGTATCATCTACCATGTTAAACTGCACGCCAATGCCATCAAAACTGCCGTTCAGCGGCTCGTTCATCGCCTTGGTTTCCTTGGCTGTAGCGTAAGAAGAATGAGGGTCGAGCTTTTCGAGCATGCCTCGGATGGCGTCCTCTACGAGCTTATTCTCATCCACACTATCCACATAAAGGTTGGTAATGGCGATTTCAGCCCTTCCCAACTTCTCTATCGGGCTGTTCTTGCCCATCTTGATGCGCAGCTGGGCACTGGCAGAAGTTACTGCCAGGAATGCCATGAGCGCAATAAATAGATATTTCTTCATAAATTCTTATTTTATATTTTAGGCACAGGGATAATTTTAAGCCCCAGGAATAAATTTAACTTCCAGGAATAAATTTAGGCACGGATTACACAGATTACACGGATTTTTTCTAAAAGAATACAAGGGCGCAAGCCTCCGTGTAATCCGTGTAATCCGTGCCTAAAATAAAATCCGTGCCTAAAAAATCCGAGCCTTTTGTTAACCCGTGACTATCAATTCTAATCCAGCGGCTCAGAGTCTTCCTCCGGAATATCCTCTTCTATCACCAGATTTTCGATGATGAAGTTCTGGCGCTCCATCGTGTTCTTACCCATATAATATTCCAACAGCTTCTGCACCTGGTCGGTTTTATGCAGCGTAACCTGCTCCAACCGCATGTCGGGACCGATGAAATGGGCGAATTCATCAGGCGAAATCTCTCCCAATCCTTTGAATCGGGTGATTTCAGGATCAGGGCCCAAATCGCGAATCGCCTGCTGGCGCTCCTCATCGCTGTAACAGTAATGCGTGATGAAATCGCTCTTTTTCTCCTTACTTCCCAGTTTCGCATCCGCATCAGCCACCGCCTGCTTGTTCTTGATCTTGGTTCGCTTGTTGCGCACTCGGAACAATGGGGTCTGAAGCACGTAGACATGGCCCTTCTTGATGAGATCTGGGAAGAACTGAAGGAAGAAGGTGATGATGAGCAGGCGGATGTGCATTCCGTCGACATCCGCATCGGTTGCCACAATCACCTTGTTGTAACGCAAAGAATCCAAGCCATCTTCTATATCGAGAGCTGCCTGAAGCAGATTGAACTCCTCGTTCTCATAAACCACCTTCTTGGTAAGACCGAAGCTGTTGAGCGGTTTACCACGCAGAGAGAACACCGCCTGGGTATTCACATCGCGGCTCTTGGTGATGCTTCCGCTGGCAGAATCGCCCTCGGTGATGAAGATGGAACTCTCCTCCTTGCGCTCGTTCTTGGCGTCGCTGAAATGGATGCGGCAGTCGCGGAGCTTGCGGTTGTGGAGATTCGCCTTCTTGGCACGCTCACGGGCGAGTTTGGTAACGCCCGCCATCGCCTTGCGCTCACGTTCGCTCTCCTTAATCTTATTCTCCAGAACCTCAGCTACATCCTTGTGGATATGGAGATAGTTGTCTACTTCCTTCTTCAGGAAATCGCCCACATACTTATTGATGGTTTCGCCACCATTCGGCGTCATCGTAGTACTTCCGAGCTTAATCTTGGTCTGACTCTCGAAGACCGGTTCTTCTACGTTGATGGCAATGGCAGCCACCAGTCCGTTTCGGATGTCAGCATACTCATACTTGCCGTAGAACTCCTTGATAGTCTTGGCAATATGCTCCTTGAAGGCACTCTGATGCGTACCTCCCTGGGTGGTGTGCTGACCGTTGACGAAGGAATAATACTCCTCGCCATACTGGTTGGTATGGGTGAAGGCAATCTCGATGTCCTCGCCCTTCATGTGGACGATGTCGTAGAGACCTTCGTTGGTCATATTATCGCTCAGCAAATCCTGCAGACCATGGCGGCTCAAGATACGGCGGCCATTGTGCATGATGGTGAGTCCGGTGTTCAGATAAGTATAGTTGCGGAGCATCGTTTCCACGAAATCATCGTGGAAGGAATAGTTCTTGAAGAGTGTATTATCCGGCTCGAAGAAGATAAAGGTACCGTTCTCGTCCTCAGTATCTTCCATCGTGTCGCTCTTCAGAATACCTTTCTCAAACTTCAGATGGCGCACCTTTCCATCGCGGTACGACTTTACTTCGAAATGGGAACTGAGGGCATTGACCGCCTTCACACCCACACCATTCAGACCGACGCTCTTCTTGAACGCCTTGCTGTCGTACTTACCGCCGGTATTCAGCACACTTACAGCCTCAACGAGCTTGCCCTGAGGAATACCACGGCCATAGTCGCGCACGCTGACACGCAGATTGTCCTCGATATCGATTTCCAGACGGGCACCTGCACCCATCTTGAATTCATCGATAGAGTTGTCTACCACCTCCTTCAAGAGCACATAAATACCATCTTCCGGCAGATTTCCATCTCCCAGACGGCCGATGTACATACCCGGACGGGTACGCACATGCTCCATATCGCTCAAGTGGCGGATGTTATCATCGGTATATTCTACCGGCTGCTGCTCCTGAGGGGCATTGGTAAGCTCATCAGCGGCATTCAATTCGCTGTTACCTAAGTTTTTTTCTTCAGACATGATTTCCTCCTTAGTTATTCTTATTTATTTTCTTATAACATAGCAAATGATGTTGCAATATTCTGTTTATCAGATAATTGCCAACCCAACAATTGCTATTTACCTGATACTCTTAATATAGCAGTTTCGGCGCTTGTGAAGGACTGGATCCAAGACGCCCCATTGTCCCTGCACGGCAGCATTATCTTCCATTTCCACCTGTGTTTCTCCCCACTCGATTCCATACTTCTGATAGATAGGAATCAGGTCGGCAAAGAGCAGCGCATTGGCACCCTTAGCACGGTATTCCGGCTGGATTCCGATGAGCAGAAGGTCGACAATCTTGGTTTTATGGAACTTGATGGCGCGCAGCAGATGCCACCAGCCAAAAGGAAGCAGCCTGCCCCTATGACACTTCTGCAGAGCTCTGGAAAGGGAAGGCATCGTAATACCGATACCTATCATCTTATGATCCTCGGTAGTCCAGTCTTCTATGGCTGTTACAAAGTTCAGGTCGAGCAAAGACAGATACATCTTGATGTACTGGTCTATCTGCTTCTGTGAAAGTTCGGAATAACCATAGAGATTCTTGTATGTATCATTGATGAGGTCGAAAATCTTCTGTCCGTATCCGCCCTGATAAATATCCTTACGGGTAAGTTTGCGGACATGGAGATTGTATCTTTTCTCTATCATCGCCGCTATCTTGGAATATTTCTCCGGAATGGTATCTGGCACCATCAGTTTATACTCTACATACTTATTATCTACGGTAAAGCCCTCCAGAGCCTCAATGTGCTCCGGATAATATGAATAATTATAAATGGTAGGCATGGTGCCTAGCTGGTCAAAGCCCCAGGTAAGCATGCCTTCTGGATCCATATCGGTAAAACCCAGCGGCCCTACAATATCTTCCATTCCCTTCTCCTTACCGTATTTCTCTACAGCATCGAGAAGAGCCTTGGAAACCTCGCGGTCGTCAATGAAATCAATCCAGCCGAAACGGACCGACTTCCTGCCCCATTTATTATTTGCCTTATGATTGATAATGGCAGCGACGCGACCTGCCAGCTTGCCGTCCTTATAGGCAAGATAATACTCAGCTTCGCAGAACTCGAACGCTGCGTTCTTGTCCTTGCTCAGAGTATTCATGTCGTCGCTGAAAAGATTAGGCACATCATATTCGTTGCCTTCGTAGAGGTCGTAATGGAAGTCGATGAACGTCTTCAAGTCCTTCTTTGTTTCGACCTTTTTAATTTCTATTAATGACATGATTTTCAAACTAGTTTGCAATATTATAAATGCAAAAGTAGCAATATTTTGGCAAATTACCAAATATTGCTATCTTTATTTTCAGTTTTTTAGGGGTTAAAATTTAATTACAACCCCCAAACTAGCCTATATCACCCATTTAGTGGTGGTTTTGGCGGAATCAATTTACTTAACGAGATGCTCTTTTATCCAAACCATCTGCTGATAATTTGTATCGGGTGTAGTCCAATGCTCATTGATTGGAGTGAGCAAAGCTTCCTTCTTACATTTCAACGTATTCCAAACAGCATAGCTGGTAGTTGGCGGACAGGTATTATCGTTATATCCCCATGTAAGATAAGTTGGGGCCTTTACCTTGCGGGCAAAATTCACCACATCATAATAAGCCATCGTGTTGAGACAATCCTTGTTCTTCAATATCTCATGATATTTATTGAAGTGAGGATAACCGCCCGTTCTTCCCTTCTCGGCATAAGCAGCCATATCGCTGAGCGCCGGATGATTGGCAACACACTGGGTTACGCGCTTATCTAAACCGGCTGCAATAATAGCCAAGGCTCCACCCTGACTTCCGCCCTGCACAGCCACATTCTTTCCGTCCCATTCTGGGAGAGAGGTTAGGAAATCTATGCAGCGCACCAGTCCCTGATAAACATGCCTCATATAATAACGGTTCTTATCTTCCAATCCATTGGCAAGATAACCACCGTTTGCATCGTTGAATCCCTTGCTTATCTCCTGGAATGTTTCGGCTGGGAGACGTGGGTCGAGACCATGAATCTCTATCTCGAAGCGGATGAATCCGTTCTCGGCGTAATATTTATTGCGCATAGGCTCCTTGATGGTCTTGATGCCGGCTCCAGGAGGTGTGAGAACCACAGGATGGCTACCCTGCTTGGCATTCTTGGGATAGAAGAGGTAGCCGTACATCGCATGACCTTTCTTATCTATCTGAAGCTTTACAAGATAGCAATCTATCTTATCTGTACAATATTCCTTGGCGAGTTCCTTGGTATAGCTCATCGGCACGTTCTTCAGTTCGTCCTTTGCCTGCTGCCAGAAAGCATCGAAATCCTTAGGCTCCTGGGTATAAGGCTGAATCTTATCTACCGAGAATCCTACTTTGATATGATGCTGATAGGTCTTACCATCGAGTTTATAGAATAATCTCAAATCGCGGAAGCCCGGTGTCTTTCGGGTTCCCATGTTCACGATGGCGCGCCCATTCTTCAGCTTGAAGCTTCCTTTCTTGTCAGCCTTCAGCATGTCATCGCCTATTTCATAATTTACCTCGCCGTCACGGGGAATTCCATACTTATAGAAACTTACTTCCACCTTAGCCTGTTCGCCCGTCTTATAGAGCCAGTCGGCATGGTCAGGCACGGTTAGCCAGAGATAATCACTGCGATAGGGATAGTTCTCCGCCTTCACACTTAACACACTCGTCATGTTCATCGCCAGGATAAACAGAAGCGATAAATAGATTGTCCTTAATCTGTTCATAATTTTATAGTTTGTTTTTAAATTATAATATTCAACTATCATATATGAGCGCAAAAGTACAACATTCCATTGAGATAACAAAATGATTTCAAGGATATTTTTGTTCAAGATACCCTCAATAGGCATCTTGAACAAACAAATATCCTTCCCGATAGTTTTAAGCACTGGCGGAAAACTAACATTCTCCAAGGAATCACAATAAGAAAAAGCTCGATCATCTATTCTCTCCAACACTGGCGAGAAGTGCGAAGTGTCGGATGAAGCGAGAGATGGTTCATCAAATGAGTAGTGAAATTATGAGGGTGGAGTCGATTACAGAAGACAATATGGAGTCAAATTGCTCCATGACCCGAAAATATTCCTCCAAAAGGAGTGAGTTTCTCAGATTTAATTTGTATCTTTGCCATGTCATATCAGAGTTTTGCTTATTTTCTTTTGCAACACTAAGATAAGTGAAAATTCTGACATAGCAAAATCCGAAGTAACTTTTTGTTGCTCAGGTGCTTAAAATGTTTAATTGATAATAGTGTTGCGGAATTAATGGAATAACCAGAAATGAAATTGAAAAGACATCTACTGACAGCCGCCCTGACACTCTTTTGCCTATCGGCAGCTAACGCTCAACTGCTAAGAACAACAGTGGAACAAGGAGAAATTGAAGGTGTGGAACATGAAGGATTCGCCCTATACAAGGGAATCCCATACGCTGAAGCACCAGTGGGCAACCTCAGATGGAAAGCCCCAGTGAGCAAGAAGCCTTGGAAGGGAGTATTCAAAGCAGATAAATGGGGAGACCGTCCACCACAGCCCATCGACCCTAACCAAAATGGTGGAGAGCAGGGCATGAGCGAGGACTGCCTATACCTCAGTGTGGAAACGCCAGCCAAGAGTAAGAATGACAAACTCCCTGTATTTGTGATGATTCATGGAGGAGCCTTTCTTACTGGCTCCTACAGTGGAACTCAGGAAAGCTTTGTCAAGGAAGGCATCATCTATTGCAGCATAGAATACCGCTTGGGAGCCTTGGGATTCATGGCACATCCAGAGCTGAGTAAGGAATCAGGCAAGAACATATCTGGTAACTATGGCATCCTTGATCAAGTGATGGCCTTAAAATGGATTCACGACAATATCGCTGCCTTCGGTGGAGACCCAGACAAGATTACCATTGCTGGAGAATCTGCCGGTGGTATCTCGGTAAGTATACTATGCGCCTCTCCCCTTGCCAAGGGACTCTTCCGAGGAGCCATCAGCGAAAGTGGTAGCTCCTTCTGGCCTGTGGGTGAAAGCAGAAATGGTAACACAGCCATGCTCACCTCCAAAGCGGCAGAAGCAGGTGGACTTCTCCTTCAAAAGAGACTCAAGGCTAAGAACTTGAAGCAGCTAAGAAAAGTTCCGGCTATGGACATCGTGAAGAATACCGCCTTTGAGTCCTTTTGGCCAAACGTTGACGGCTACTCCATCACCGATGACCAGTATAAGCTCTATGAAAAGGGAAGCTACAATGATGTAAATGTCATCATAGGAACCAACAGCGACGAAGGAAGTATGTTTAGCCGCCCTGTCAGTGTAAGTGACTATGAGAAAAGAATCCATGAGATATATGGAAGTTGGGCAGACCAGGTTCTCAGTCTCTATCCTGCCAGGACAGAGGAAGAAACCTACTTCGCTCAATCCGACATTTTCCGTGATGGCTCCTTTGCATGGGGAACGTATGCCTGGGCTAACCTGCAGAGCAAGACCGGCAAGGGCAAGGTGTATATGTATTACTTTGACCAAGACTCTGAGAACACCATCGTGAAAAGCCGCAAGGGAGGAGCCAGCCATGTGGCAGAGATGCCATTCATCTATGGCTATAAGTTTGGCTCTGGAAAGATGACCGAGACGGAGCAGCACATGGAACAAATCATGTCACGCTACTGGATCAACTTTACCAAGACTGGCAATCCAAATGGGGATAGCCTTCCTTTCTGGACTACCTACCAGGAAGGTAAACCAACGGTGATGATTATGAAGGAAGGACTGCATTTGGGTCCTGTTCAAAATCAAAAGCAAATGGACTTCTTCGAGAAGTTCTTCAAGGAAAAAAGGAAATAATACGTCAAGTTCCAAGTGGCATTCCTCCCACTTGGAACTTTTTCATTAAAGAGATAAAACGCCACTGTGGCAGCACACCTCACCTATTTTTTTCTCTATCAAGCTGTTGCTGATATATTTTTCTTTTCAGACCTTTACCTTTTACACATTTTCGAGGTTTTCTACGCTTTCTCCGTTATCATCAGCACATGACTTTCGTCGCTCAA
This sequence comes from Segatella copri DSM 18205, assembly GCF_025151535.1. Lineage (NCBI taxonomy): Bacteria > Pseudomonadati > Bacteroidota > Bacteroidia > Bacteroidales > Prevotellaceae > Segatella > Segatella copri. The sequence continues at coordinate 2,840,452 of NZ_CP102288.1, read as the reverse complement.
TGTGGTGGCGAAGATATAGGTTTCGCCACCATCCTTCAGCTTCAATCGCTTGCGCAATTCTGCTACGGAAAGGGGGAAGTTGCGGGTGGAGATGTTTGCCTTGGTGATGCCTGAGAGATGACGCTTCAACTCCTTCTTATTGAAAGAGGAGATGGCGATGATGCGGAAACTTCTGCCTGGGAAAGCGGCGATAAGATCACGATTCACGAAGAGATGGCTGTTCTTGGAAAGCATTCTGGCTCCATACCGCTCGGAAAGAACACCGAAACAGCCGGCTTTCATCAGAGAGGCATTCGGCTCGTAAAGATACTGCACCTCTTCAAGGGTGGATGGGGCTATCTTCACCGAAGAAGACTCCATATCCAACTCATCACAAACGAAGGATTGCGCATCATTGATGCAATAAATGTGGAGATTTTCGTCCATACTTCGCGCTGACAGCACTAAAAGGAGCTCCTTGCACTCATTGTTCACGGAGATGATATGAACCTCTCTTACGTGGCTTAATTCGCTTATGGCGCGGTGCCAGTCGAGCATCGGAGAGAGTTTGATGATGACGTAATCTGCCTTCGAAAGCATTTCTTCCTGCAAAAGGGTTACATCGGGCGTACAATCTTTCAAGGATACTACCTTGTTGCCCGCATCGTCTCTACGGGCTGGGTCGATGAAGATTAGCTTAAGACCAAGGTTGGTCTTAAGTAATGACTGCGGCTGGTCTTCAGTTATGCCTAAAGATTCTGATGCAGCAGCCTCTTTCTTTGAAGCAAAAGAATGCAGAACCTCTATTCCGTCTCCATTCTTCACGATGGCATTCTTCAAGCCCAACCGCCCAAAGTTCTCCTTTGCTGCCTCACAGAGATGAGTCTGACGCTCCACATACATAGACTTCACGCCCAATCGGGAAGCGATGTAAGAGAAGTCTACTCCGAAGCCGCCGGTCAGGTCAACAAACCCGGTTTCTTCAGAAAAATCTCCTTCATGAGGTTCTTCTTTTATTTCATTAACATTCTCTTCTGATTCTGTTAATATCTGTTGCTTTTCGCAAGTAGCTTCATTTTTGGCGAATTCAGAATCAACCGCCCCTTTGCCCGCATATTCGCAAATTTCAGAAAGATGAAGATTTGAGGCGTTTTCGCTCTCCTTCTCCTTTTCTTCTCCGTTTTCGGATGATGAAGGAGACAAACCGAGCAGTCGGGCAGCGAGTTCAGCCTTATAAAGTGCCGTTTGCTCTGACGAACATTGCTCCATCGAAATATGAGGGGGATAGATGATGCCATCGATGCTTGCCCAACGGGGCAGTTTCACACGAGCCATCTTTCGCCCGCGAATCTGGTCGAGAGCGAAAGGCATATCTACCTCAGGATACTTGCTGCCGAGGAAAGCCAACTGGCGAACATCATCGTCCTGATGCTGGCGGATAAAATCGAGCGTTGCTTGGTTCATTATTTCTGTTGAGTGATTCGTCATTACATTACTTATTCTTAATAACCGCAAATTTACGATATTCTGATGAGATTACAAAATATTTCTCAGAATATATGATAATTTACTCAAATTTCGCATGTAAACTCCCACGCCCTGAACCAACGGTCACCGGTGCGTAGCGGAAAGGTAAAGGGCAAAACTTGCGAAAGCTCAGTACAGAGCCCACTTTAAAAAGTAAGGCCTGTTTAAAATGTTTATATTTCACGAAAATAATCTCTGATTTATGCCGTTATCTGGAATATTTTTCGTATCTTTACACCATCAATCAAACAGAATGACTATGTTTAAAAAGACAGATCCGAATCCGCAGTTAGATATATTCACGGCTCCCTCAATGCAGTTAGGAATTCGTGCTTCAAAGAAGTATTCTGACCCCAACGCATGGCATAACCAGTTTTATAGTCTCGTGACGACCAAGATTGATGAGGAGATATTCAAGCCTTTGTTTCCAGAAGGCAAGAAGAGCGGCCGCCCAAATGCTTCCATCCGCATACTCGTGGCTATGTCTGTCTTGAAGGAGGGATTCGGTTGCAGCGACGAGGATCTGTTTGAGAAGTGCGAGTTTGACCTTCTTACCAGAAAGGCTCTCGGCATGGAACTTCTGACTGATGTAACCCCATCAATAGATACCTATTATCTGTTTCGCCGCCGCATCTGCGAATATCAGGAAAGAACTGGCATTGACCTGATGCAGCTCTGCTTTGAGCAGCTTGCTGGCAAGCATGTACACCTTCTCAAGATATCAGGCAAATGCGTCCGTATGGACAGTAAGCTTATCGGTAGCAATATCGCTCGCCAGTCTCGCTATGAACTGATACATACAACTCTGGTCAAGTTCCTCAAGACATGCACGCTTTTCGATCTCTCCCCAGAGCAGGAAGAGCGGGCAAAGGAATACTTGAAAGAGGATTCCTCCAAGACAGTTTATCGCTCTGACTCTGATACGCTTCAGAGCAATCTTGCCAGAATTGGTAATTTCATCATGGAGATGCTGGCAGTTTTTCCAGCTACTTCTCCTGCACATGATCTTCTTCTGCGTCTGTTTGAAGAACAGTATGTCGTAATGGACGGAAAGGCTGTACTTCGAGACAAGAAGGAGGTAAAGGCAGACAGTCTTCAGAATCCTAATGATCCTGATGCAACCTATCGTGCCAAGAACGACCAGAAGGTGCAAGGCTATGTGACCAACATCACAGAGACTGTAGAGGAAGGCAAGCCTAACATCATCACTTCCGTTCAGGTTGAAACTGCAGTATTTGCAGACTGCCATTTCCTTCAGGAGGCTGTGGAAAACAGTGAACGTGTCACGGATTCTACGATTGAAGACCTGTATGCAGATGGTGCCTATCAAAGTCCAGACAATCGAGAGTTTGCAAAGAACCACAATGCCATGCAGCTCAAGACTGGCAAGATGCAAGGTGGATGCAGATGGGAACTGATACCACATGACGAGGATGGTCTGACCGTCAGGGAAATTGCTACTGGCAATACCTATGAGGCCGTCAAAGCCGTCACAAAGCAGGGCTCCAGAAAACGATGGAGAATCCCATGGAACAACAAAACCGGTTGGCGTTACTTTGAAGACAAAGACATTAAAGCCTATCAGCTAAGGAAGCAGATAGAAAGCCTTCCTTTGGAGGAGCAGCATAAACGGAATAACGTTGAAGCAGCCATGTTCCAATACAGTTTTCATACACGTAATGGCAAGACCCGATATAGGGGCTTGCTCAAACATCGTATGCATGCATATAGCAGATGTATGTGGATGAACCTCCGAAGGATGGTAATATTCCAGATTTCAACATTTCAAAGATCGATATTTGCCCTTTTCGGGCCTATCAGAGAAGCTTTCGGCTCTTTCATGGCAAGTTCTCGAAAGATATTCACCAGCGGAGCCGATTGCTATGTTTCACTCTGAATGACCACACTGGTCAGACTGGATTCAAAATATGTCCCTTTTTAAAGTGGGCTCAGTACATAACTATCGGAGATAGAACAACTGACTAGGAAAAACAGAAGGCTGGCAGAAGAAAAACAGCATACTGGCAAAAGGCAAACAGCCGACTAGCGCAACAGAGGCTAGTCGGCTGTTCCTGTATAACAGTTTGCCAAACATCCTTTCTCTTATTTCAAGAGAAGCACGGTTGGCAGGAATATCGCAATCAGCTCTTCACTCTTCACCTTTCCAACATAAAGAACTGAAACACAATACATTACATAGGTGAATAGATTTTCGGCACTCTTCACCCACTCTTCACCACTCTTCACCTTTTACGATTTTGGGAAAGGTATAAACGCAGAGCCGCTTAGCTGTCAACAGCCTAAAAAGGTGAAGGGCGGGTGAAGAGTTAAAAAGCACTCTTCACCCGCCCAACTTCCTATCCTTCAACTACTTACACCCAAAAGGTGAAGAGTGAAGAGTTGTTGGGAAAATTCTCTCGCATCCGTAAAGATGCAGAGAGAAAATTCCGGTGTCTCAAAAGAAACGATGGATTAGTCTGCCAACTTAGCCTTCAAGAACTCACGGTTCAAGCGGGCGATGTTAGCGATAGACTCGTTCTTAGGACAAACAGCCTCGCAAGCACGAGTGTTTGTACAGTTACCGAATCCGAGCTCATCCATGCGTGCAATCATCTTCTTAGCACGGGCAACAGCCTCTACACGACCCTGTGGGAGAAGTGCCAGCTGGCTAACCTTTGAGCTGACGAAGAGCATAGCAGAACCATTCTTACATGCAGCAACACAAGCACCGCAACCGATACATGTAGCGCAATCCATTGCCTCGTCTGCATTCTCCTTAGGAATCAGGATAGCGTTGGCATCCTGAGCCTGACCTGTACGAATGCTGGTGTAACCACCTGCCTGGATAATCTTGTCGAATGCTGAACGGTCTACCATACAATCCTTGATGATAGGGAAACCAGCAGAACGCCAAGGCTCAACGGTGATAACATCGCCATCATTGAAACGACGCATGTAGAGCTGACATGTTGTAGCACCACGCTCAGTCTTACCGTGAGGTGTACCATTAATATAGAGAGAGCACATACCGCAGATACCCTCGCGGCAGTCGTGGTCGAAGACGAAAGGCTCCTGACCTGACTCGATGAGCTCCTCGTTCAAGATGTCGAGCATCTCGAGGAATGAAGTATCATCTGGGATGTTCTTCATCTCATGTGTATCGAAGTGACCCTGTGCTGTAGGACCGTCCTGCTTCCAATACTTAACTGTGAAACTTATATTTCTTGCCATTGTCTTGTTCGCTTTTTAATTCTTGTAATTTCTTGTCTGTACCTTAATTGCCTCATACTCGAGAGGTTCCTTGTTGAGCACTGGAGCAGTTGTATCGTTGCCCTGATACTCCCAGCAACCTACGTAGAAGAAGTGCTCGTCATCACGCTTTGCCTCGCCTTCCTCTGTCTGGTACTCCTCACGGAAGTGACCACCACAGCTCTCGTTGCGGTGCAATGCATCGTAAGCGATCAACTCGCCCATCAAGATGAAGTCACGCAAGTGGATAGCCTTATCCAACTCTACGTTCAAGCCTTCCTTCTTGCCAGGGATAAAGAGGTTCTTGTTGAATTCCTCGCGGAGAGCCTTCATCTTCTTCAAGCCTTCCTCAAGACCTTCCTTGGTACGACCCATACCTACATGCTCCCAAAGGATGTGACCCAACTCCTTGTGGATAGAATCTACAGAGCGCTTGCCCTGGATACCCATCAGGCGGTCGATTTCCTTCTGGACACCTGCCTCTGCCTCTGCGAACTCTGGGAGATCGGTAGAGAGCTTTGGCCACAATGCCTGGTCGGCCAAGTAGTTCTGGATAGTGTATGGCAATACGAAGTAACCGTCAGCCAAACCCTGCATCAAAGCAGATGCACCAAGACGGTTAGCACCGTGGTCAGAGAAGTTACACTCACCAATAGCGAAGAGACCTGGGATAGTGGTCATCAACTCGTAGTCAACCCAGATACCACCCATTGTATAGTGGATAGCAGGGAAGATCATCATTGGGTTGTAGTACTTCACGCCGTTAATCTCGTTAGCCAACTCACCTGGGTTAACGTCAGTAATCTCCTCATACATATCGAAGAGGTTGCCATAACGCTGCAGGATAACGTCGATACCGAGACGGTTGATAGACTCAGAGAAGTCGAGGAATACGGCAAGACCTGTGTTGTTAACACCGAAGCCCTTGTCGCAACGCTCCTTAGCTGCACGAGAAGCCACGTCACGAGGAACCAGGTTACCGAATGCTGGGTAACGGCGCTCCAAGTAGTAGTCGCGGTCTTCCTCAGGAATATCAGAACCCTTCTTTGTACCAGCCTGCAATGCCTTGGCATCCTCAATCTTCTTAGGAACCCAGATACGACCATCGTTACGGAGTGACTCTGACATCAAAGTCAACTTACTCTGGTTTGTACCGTGAACAGGGATACATGTAGGGTGAATCTGAACGTAAGATGGGTTAGCGAAGTCAGCACCCTTGCGGTAGCACTGGATAGCTGCTGTACAGTTACAACCCATAGCGTTTGTAGAAAGGAAGTAAGCGTTACCATAACCACCGGTAGCGATAACTACGGCGTTGGCAGAGAAACGCTCCAACTTACCTGTAATCAAATTCTTAGCGATGATACCACGAGCGTGACCGTCAACGATAACTATATCCTCCATCTCGTAACGGGTGAAGAGCTTAACCTTACCTGCCTCAATCATGCGGCTCAAAGAAGAGTAAGCACCGAGGAGGAGCTGCTGACCTGTCTGACCCTTAGCATAGAATGTACGAGATACCTGAGCACCACCGAAAGAACGGTTAGCCAGCATACCACCGTACTCACGAGCGAAAGGAACGCCCTGAGCTACGCACTGGTCGATGATATCGTTGCTCACCTCAGCCAAACGGTAAACGTTAGCCTCACGAGCACGGTAGTCACCACCCTTTACAGTATCGTAGAACAGACGGTAAACAGAGTCACCATCATTCTGATAATTCTTAGCTGCATTGATACCACCCTGTGCTGCAATAGAGTGAGCACGACGTGGAGAGTCCTGAATGCAGAAGTTCAAGATATTGAAGCCCATCTCGCCGAGAGAAGCAGCAGCAGAAGCACCTGCCAAACCTGTACCTACAACGATAACGTCGAGCTTTAACTTATTCTTTGGGTTAACCAAACGCTGGTGAGCCTTATAGTTGGTCCACTTCTCAGCAACTGGTCCTTCAGGTATTCTAGAATTTAATGTTTTTGCCATAATCTTTTTTAATACTTAAATGATTACACGAATTATGCGCAGCACAAAGATGGAGCGCAACCGAAAGCGAATGCCAATACAACTACGATGAAGAGGAGAAGCAGGATGGTTGAATAAATCATACCAATCATCTTCCAACGGCAGAACCAAGTCTTACCGCTCCAACCGAGAGTCTGAATAGCACTCCAGAAACCGTGAGTGAGGTGGAACCAAAGAGCTACCAACCAGATGATGTAGAGAACTACGAACACAGGGTTAGCGAAGGTGTCCTGAATGAATGCGAAGCCGTCTGATGGGCAGTGGCCGAAGCTTGTACCCAAAAGCTCTGCAAACATCATGTTGTACCAGAAGTTGAAGAGGTGAAGCAACAAACCGAGAACGATGATGATACCGAGCACCAACATGTTCTGGCTAGCCCACTCTACTTTCTCTGGCTTTGCTGTTACCTCGTAACGCTGGTTACCGCGAGCACGACGGTTCTGTGCTGTCAGGATGAAAGCGTAAACGATGTGACAAACTGCCAAAGCTGCCAAACCTAATGTTGCAACTACGGCGTACCAGTTAGCACCCAACAATTCGCAAATCATGTTGTAAGCATCTCCTGAGAAGAGAGCAACAACATTCATGCAACCGTGGAATGTCAAGAATAGAATAAGAGCGATACCAGTTACTGACATCACTACCTTTCTACCAATAGATGAATTGATTAACCACATAAATGATTGAAATTTAATTATTTAACTGTTTGAAACTAATTTATATTCCACACTTTTCGTCCCTGCAATACCTATTTTTTGGCATTCTGCAATCCTCATTTCTAGGTATATTTTCGCAAGTCTGCTGCAAAATTACTATATTTTAATGATTTATCAAAGTATTTTTGCCAAAATTTCGATTTTATTTCTTACTTTTGCCGAAAATTAGAAAAAATATAGATTAAACGAAGTATGAAATTCAATTATGACGTGCTCGTTATCGGTGGAGGACATGCCGGATGTGAGGCTGCAGCAGCCTCTGCAAACATGGGTGCCAAAACCTGTTTGATAACGATGGATATGAACAAGATTGGTCAGATGAGTTGCAACCCCGCCATCGGAGGTATTGCCAAGGGACAGATTGTGCGCGAAATCGACGCATTGGGAGGACAGATGGGTATCGTAACGGATAAAACCGCCATCCAGTTCCGAATGCTCAACATCGGCAAGGGTCCTGCCGTATGGAGCCCCCGTGCCCAATGCGACAGAGGAAAGTTTATCTGGGAATGGAGAACCATCCTCGACCATACCGACAACCTCGACATCTGGCAAGACCAGGCTGACGAACTGCTCGTAGCTGACGGAGAAGCCATCGGCGTAAAAACCATCTGGGGAGCCGAATTCTATGCCAAGAGCATCATCATCACCGCTGGAACATTCCTCAACGGACTGATGCATGTAGGAAGAAAGATGGTAGAAGGCGGAAGATGCGCCGAACCTGCCGTACACAACTTTACGGAGAGCATCACCCGATGGGGTATCACTACTGCCAGAATGAAAACCGGAACTCCGGTCAGAATTGACAAGAGAAGTGTTCATTTCGAAGATATGGAAGAACAGCCGGGCGACAGCGATTTCCACCAGTTCTCTTACATGGGAGAACATCGGGTTCTGAAACAATTGCCTTGCTGGACTTGCTACACCAACAAGAAGGTACACGAAACTTTAAAAAGCGGTCTCGCTGACTCACCTTTATATAATGGTCAGATTCAGAGTACCGGTCCACGTTACTGTCCGAGTATAGAAACAAAGCTCGTCACCTTCCCCGACAAGGATCAGCATCCGCTCTTCCTGGAACCGGAAGGCGAAGATACGAACGAGATGTATCTGAACGGTTTTTCTTCGAGCATGCCGATGGATATCCAGCTGAATGCACTTCACGAGATTCCTGCTTTGAGAGATGCCAAGATTTACAGACCGGGATACGCCATCGAATACGATTACTTCGACCCTACCCAACTCAAACATTCACTGGAGTCGAAAATCATCAAAGGTCTCTTCTTTGCCGGACAGGTGAACGGAACCACAGGTTATGAGGAAGCAGGAGGACAGGGAACCGTGGCAGGAATCAACGCAGCCTTGCATTGTGTTGGCGACAAAACATTCGAGATGAACCGCGATGAGAGTTATATCGGCGTACTCATCGATGATCTCACCACAAAGGGAGTTGACGAACCATACCGTATGTTTACTTCCAGAGCCGAATACCGCATTCTGCTCCGTCAGGACGATGCCGATGCCCGACTCACCGAAAAAGCATACGAACTCGGAATTGCCAAGCGCGACCGTTACGACTGGTGGATAGAGAAAAAAGAAGCCATCGGAAGAATCATCGAATTTTGCGCCAACTATCCTATCAAGAAGGATGAGATAAATCCAAAACTGGAGGCGCTCGGCACTACTCCACTTCGCGCCGGCTGTAAGCTCATCGACCTCATAGCTCGTCCGCATCTGAACCTCACGAATCTTTCGGAGATTATTCCGGACCTGAAGACTGCACTGGAAATACCAGCTAACCGAAAGGAAGAGATAGCGGAAGCTGCAGAAATCAAGATGAAGTACAAAGGTTACATCGAACGAGAGCGTCTCATCGCCGATAAGATGCACCGATTGGAGGACATCAAAATCAAGGGCCGTTTCAACTATTCCGAGCTCCACGAAATCTCCACAGAAGGACGCCAGAAACTCGAGCGCATTGACCCGGAAACTTTGGCACAGGCAAGCCGAATTCCGGGCGTATCACCAAGCGATATCAACGTGATGCTTGTATTACTCGGAAGATAAGCCGTTTCACAGCGAAAAACAAGGGAATCCTCAATGTTTCACGTGAAACAGACTATCAACAAAACATTTGATGCTCAACCGTTTAAGAAAGGTTGCATCAAGTGTTTTGCGATTAAAGTAAAACTTCAGCAATTAGTGAAACAAAAGCGGATAAAATCGAGTAAAAGGCAAAAACAAACGGGCAAAAAGCCCATAAAAAGGAACAAGAAAAGAGAACAAAATAAGTATCAATTTAAAGCATAAAAAGTAATGAACAATCAGCTATTATTAGACAATCTGCGTTGCATTCCAGATTGGCCAATCAAGGGTGTAAACTTCCGCGATGTATCAACCCTTTTCAAGAATCCTGCATCTTTAAAAGAGATCAGCGATGAGATGTATGAACTCTACAAAGACAAAGGAATCACCAAGATTGTAGGCATCGAATCACGCGGTTTCGTAATGTCTTCTGCCCTTGCTATTCGTCTCGGAGCCGGCGTAGTTTTATGCCGTAAACCGGGCAAACTTCCATGCAAAACCGTACAGGAAAGTTATGCTAAGGAATATGGCATCGATACCATCGAAATCCACGAAGATGCCATCAATGAGGACGACATCGTACTCCTCCACGACGACCTCCTTGCCACCGGTGGAACCATGAAAGCAGCATGCAACCTGGTAAAGAAATTCCATCCGAAAAAGGTATATGCCAACTTCATCATCGAGCTCGTAAACGAGAATTTCGAAGGCAGAAATTCCTTTGATCCAGACGTTGAAGTAACTACTTTATTGCAGTTATAAGCAGCAAAAATACTGCAAGAAATACTGCGAGAATGCAGCAAGGAAGCAGTAAAAGACACTAGAGCGTTGCCGTTTCACGTGAAACAGTAACGCTCGTTTTCCCTTAAAAAACAAGTAAAAATATGACGAAACAAGAGAATGAGGAGCGCTTGGCTAGGCTTAAAAACATCGTTTTAAGTATGCCGGAAAAGCCAGGAAGCTACCAATATTACGACGAAAATCATACGATTATATATGTGGGAAAGGCGAAAAACCTGAAGAGAAGAGTATCTTCCTACTTCCATAAAGAGGTAGACAGATACAAGACAAAGGTGCTTGTTTCTAAGATTCACGACATATCTTATACGGTAGTAAACACTGAAGAAGACGCACTTTTGCTCGAAAACAGCCTGATCAAAAAGTATAATCCAAGATACAATGTCCTGCTGAAAGACGGCAAGACATACCCATCTATATGCGTAACAAACGAGTATTTTCCACGCATTTTCAAGACTCGTCATATCAATAAAAAAGTGGGAACCTTCTTCGGTCCTTACCCTCATATCGGCAGCATGTATGCCGTTTTAGAGGTCATCAAGAAGCTTTATAAGCCCCGCACCTGCAGAATGCCAATCACCAGAGAAGGCGTTGCTGAAGGTAGATACAAGCCGTGTCTGGAGTATCATATCCACAACTGCGGAGCACCCTGCATCAACAAGCAGAGCTATGAGGAATATCAGGAAAACATGCGCCAAGCACGTGAAATTCTGAAGGGAAACACGCGGGAAGTAAGCAAATATCTCTACGATTTGATGATGAAAAATGCAGAACTTCTACGTTTTGAAATAGCCGAAGAATATAAGAAAAAGTACCAATTACTGGATGAATTTGAGGCAAAAAGCGAGGTGGTAAGCCATACAATTACGGATGTAGATGTCTTTACAATAGTAAATGATGACGCCAACAAAAACGCCTTCATCAACTATATTCACGTAAAAAACGGCACCATCAACCAGAGCTTCACCTACGAATATAAACGTAAACTGGAGGAGAGCGATGAGGAACTTCTGATTACTGCCATTCCGGAAATCAGAGAGCGTTTCCACTCCACATCGAAGGAGATAATCGTGCCCTTCGAAATGGAATGGAAGCTGAAAGATGCCACCTTCTTCGTACCCCAGAGAGGTGACAAAAAGCACCTTCTGGAGCTGTCGGAAATGAACTGCAAGCAGTATAAATTCGACCGTCTGAAGCAGGCAGAAAAGCTCAATCCGGAGCAGAAACAGACCCGATTGATGAAGGAATTACAAGCAAAACTGAAGCTTCCAAAGCTGCCTTATCAGATAGAATGTTTCGATAATTCCAACATATCCGGTACTGATGCCGTGGCAGGTTGCATCGTATATAAAGGTATGAAACCATCCAGAAAAGACTATAGGAAATACAACATTAAGACAGTAGAAGGGCCGGATGATTACGCATCCATGCAAGAAGTGGTAAGACGCCGGTACAGTCGAATGATAGAGGAAGAAACTGCACTTCCAGACCTCATTATTACCGATGGCGGAAAGGGGCAGATGGACGTAGTAAGAGAGGTTATTGTTGACGAATTACACCTGGATATTCCTATCGCAGGTCTTGCCAAAGACGACCGCCATCGGACCAACGAACTTCTCTTCGGATTCCCACCTAAAACCATCGCCCTAACACCCGAAAGTGAACTGTTCAAGGTACTGACGCAGATACAGGATGAGGTGCACAGATACGCCATCACCTTTCATCGCGACAAGCGCAGCAAGCATGCTCTTCACTCAGAATTAGACGATATCAAAGGCATCGGTCCGAAGGCTAAAGAAGCCCTTCTGAGCAAGTTTAAGAGCGTGAAAAAGATGAAAGAAGCATCCTTGGAACAACTTTCAGAGGTATTAGGCCCACATAAGGCGGAAATTCTTGCAAAATATTTTGCAGAAAAAGGCGAGAATATGAAATAAAAGTTGTATATTTGCAGTTCAAACTATACTATATATATTAATAATAAGAAGAAGAACAGAACCGAAGCAAGCATTCCACAAATGCTATTCATAAAGTTCTATGTTCAACATTCAAAGTTCAAAGTAGTAATATGAGAATCGTAATACAGCGTGTCTCTCACGCCTCAGTTACCATCGAAGGAGAGGTTAAATCTGCCATCAGACAAGGCTATCTGATCCTTTTGGGAATAGAGGAAAGCGACACATCAGAAGATGTAGACTGGCTGGTCAGAAAGGTAATCGGACTCCGTGTTTTCGACGACGAAAACCATGTTATGAACCGCTCCATCATGGATATCAATGGTGAGATTCTGGTCATCAGCCAGTTCACCCTATTCGCCAGCTACAAAAAAGGAAATCGCCCAAGCTGGCTCAGAGCAGCCAAGCACGAAATCAGCATTCCACTCTATGAGGAGTTCTGCAAAAAGCTATCCGATGCACTCGGAAAGCCAGTAGGAACAGGCGAATTTGGTGCCGATATGAAAGTAGAATTACTGAACGATGGACCGGTAACCATCATGATGGATACTCACAACAAGGAATAATGCCCTACCCTGAAAGAAAGGCATCTTTCCCCACAAAAGAATTTGGAAGATGACAATAAAAGAAGCACAAGAAACTGTAGATCAGTGGATTAAAGAATATGGCGTACGCTATTTCAGCGAACTGACCAATATGGCTTGCCTCACAGAAGAAGTGGGCGAATTGGCACGCGTCATTGCCCGAACATACGGCGACCAGAGTTTTAAGAAAGGCGAGAAACCTAACTTAGGCGAAGAAATGGCCGATGTTCTTTGGGTGCTTATCTGCCTGGCAAATCAGACAGGGGTTGACTTGACAGAAGAACTCCAAAAGAGTTTTGACAAGAAGACCAAAAGGGATTCTGAAAGACATAAAAACAACCCGAAACTATCTGAGCATCAGGAAGATAAAGAACAAGATAACAAGAATTAAAATTGCTATTCATATAAAAACTTAACTTTAATAATTATATAAATAACATTAAGTATGAGCAGTATTAAAGAACAGGTTCTTGCACAGCAGGGACAGTATAAAGAGCCAGACGACAAGTATTTATCAGTCTTGAAGCAGTACAACTGCAACCTCAACGATGAGGAAGTAGCTGCTGCAGTAAAGAAGATTCTCGATGAAAAGGTAGCAGAGAATGAGACCATGGAGGTCAAGAAGTTCCTCTTCGGTAGCATCGAGTTGACCTCTCTCCATACTGAAGATACAGAAGAAAGCATCCTGAAGATGATTGAAAAGGTGAACCAGTTTGCCAAGGATTATCCTCAGCTTCCTCACGTAGCAACCGTATGTACCTACCCTAACTTTGCCGGCCTTATCAGCCAGAGTCTGGAGGTTGACGGCGTAGAAATCGCTGTAGTAAGTGGCAATTTCCCATCATCTCAGACCTTTATCGAGGTAAAGATTGCAGAAACCGCTATGGCTATCAAGGATGGTGCTACAGAGGTGGATATCGTAATGCCTGTTGGCAAGTTCTTCAGCGAAGATTACGAGGGTCTCTGCGATGATATTCAGGAACTCAAGGAGACATGCGGAGAGCATAAGATGAAGTGCATTCTGGAGACAGGCGATCTGAAGAATTGCAGCAACATCATGAAGGCTTCTATCCTCGCAATGTACTCAGGTTCTGACTATATCAAAACCTCAACAGGCAAGGAGAAGGTCTCAGCTACCCCTGAGGCAGCATACGTTATGTGCCAGGCTATCAAGGCATATTACGAAAAGACTGGCATTCAGATTGGTTTCAAGCCTGCAGGTGGTATCAATACCGTTCATGATGCCGTAGTTTACTACACCATCGTGAAGGAAGTTTTGGGCGAGAAATGGCTGACCAACCAGTGGTTGCGCCTCGGCACATCACGCCTGACTAACCTCCTCTTGAGCGAAATTCTGGGCAAGGAAATCAAGTACTTCTAAAGATAATTTCAAAATACCATTAAACATACTTAGAGAGATAGTTTTAAAGTACCATTTAAGATACTTCTAAAGAGAATTCTAGAGTATTGTTTAAAAGAAAAATCTAAAGAAAAGTAACTGATTATCAATAGAATACAAAAAACGAAGGGTTGATTCTCTCTGAGAACCAACCCTTTTTATATTATGTTTTTCTTCAATTTTTATATTAAGCTTTTCTTTCAATCACAAAATCCAAGTAAGCCTTCAAGGCATTGTAAATATCCTTATCCTCCACATAAGTATCGAGGAAATTCATGGCTTCGGCATGGAAATCCCACATGCGCTTATCCGCATATTCAATACCTCCGTTTTCCTTTGTAAATGCCACTAACTGAGCTATTTCATCAGCCGTCACAGTATGAGCCTTTACCTTTCTGGCAAGCTTCATCATCTCCTCATCACCGGTAGACTTCAAAGCATATATTACAGGCAAAGTCAGTTTTCCTTCAACCATATCATTACCAGTAGGTTTACCTATCTCCTTGGAATCATAATAATCAAAGATATCATCACGGATCTGGAAGATGATGCCCAAGTTCTGTCCGAAACGCTTCGCCTCTTCAATCTGCAGTTCTGAAGCATTGGCAGACATCGCTCCGATACCGGCGCAAGCCTCAAAGAGAGCAGCCGTCTTCTGCTTAATCACCTGATAATAAATATCTTCCGATATCTCTTCATTACTGATACTGTTGAGCTGAAGAATCTCACCATTAGACAGGATACGTCCCAACTCTGCAAGATAACGCACGATTTCCTCTGAATGCGAATAAGATACATGAAGCAAGGCGGTGGAAAGAATGAAATCGCCCACAAGCACAGCCACCTTATTATTATAAGTAGCATTCACGCTAGCCTGTCCGCGTCGCTCCACACTCTCGTCAACCACATCATCATGTACCAGCGAAGCGGTATGAAGAAGTTCCAGACCTACAGCAGAATGCTGGGTAACATTGGAAACCTTCCCAAAATTACGTGCCATCAACAAGATGAGTATAGGGCGCATACGTTTTCCAGCGCGCTGACGGATGTGGTCGAGCACCTGGGAAAGGAGGCCATCGCTATGCATAAGAGACTTGTTGAACAAATCTATAAAATCTGCTAATTCTGCCTCTATAGGCAGCTTGATAAGTGATAAATAGTCCATTATATGTGAGTAAATCTACTTAATTTCTGAAATTTGTTACAAAATTAATCAATTCTTCTTGAAATATCGCATTTTTTTAGTAATTTTACACCACAAAAATGAATATTATGGATAAATTGTTCCTTTTAGACGCGTATGCGCTCATTTATAGGTCGTATTACGCCTTTATGAAAGCCCCTCGAATCAATTCGAAGGGACTCAATACTTCGTGTGTAATGGGGTTCTGCAATACCCTCAACGAGATACTTACCAAGGAGAAACCTACCCATATTGCGGTGGCTTTCGACCATGGCAAGACCTTCCGTCATGAGGCTTTCCCTGCATATAAAGCTCAACGAGAAGAGACACCGGAAGACATCAAACTCTCTGTGCCTATCATCAAAAATATCCTGGAGGCATATCATATCCCTATCCTTCAGGTAGATGGTTTCGAGGCGGATGATATCATTGGAACAGTTGCCTTGAAGGCAGGTGAAAAGGGGATGGAAACCTACATGCTCACACCCGATAAGGATTACGCACAACTGGTTCGTAACAATGTTTTCATGTTCCGTCCTCGTCATGGCGGTGGATACGAAAAGTTGGGCGTACAGGAAATTGAAGAGAAATACAGCATCACTTCCCCACTCCAGGTTATCGACCTCCTTGCCCTGATGGGCGACTCAGCTGATAACTTCCCAGGCTGTCCGGGCGTGGGAGAAAAGACAGCCATCAAACTTATCAACGAGTTCGGTAGTGTAGAAGGTCTTATCGAGAACTCTTCTCAAGTGAAAGGCAAGCTCCGCGAAAAAGTGGAGGGTGCAGTAGAAGATATCAGGATGTCAAAGTTCCTGGCAACCATACGAACCGATGTTCCGGTAGAGATCAGGATGGAAGATTTGAAACGGGTAGAGCCAGACAATACAAAATTGGATGAAATCTTCACCGAGTTAGAATTTAAGTCGTTTGCTAATCGAGTTCTTAACAAACCTAAAAAGGTGCAAACAAAGGCTATAGGAGAACTCGATTTATTTGGCGTACAGCTGGCAGATAGTAAGGAAGAGCCAAAAAACGCGAGTTTTGAGACTATTAAAACGACCTCTCATTCATATAAACTTATTGATACAGAAGTAGATGCAAAGAAACTTTATGACTATTTATTGACATTCAATATTCTCAGTCTAGACACAGAGACCACATCTACCACTGCTATTGATGCAGAATTGGTGGGTTTGAGCTTTGCCGTGAAGGAAAAAGAGGCTTTCTACGTAGCAATTCCGGCAAATCGTGAAGAAGCCTTAAAAATCGTAAACATCTTCAAACCTCTCTACGAGAATCCGGAAATCTTGAAAGTGGGGCAGAACATCAAATACGATTACGAGGTGTTGATAAACTACGGCATAGAGATTCAGGGCAAGATGTTCGATACGATGCTCGCCCACTATCTCATCCAGCCAGAACTTTACCACAACATGGATTACTTGGCAGAAGTATTCCTCAACTATCAGACCATCCACATCGAAGAACTGATTGGTCCGAAGGGAAAGAATCAGAAGTCGATGCGCGATCTCGCCCCATCAGACATTTACGAATATGCTGCCGAAGATGCCGACATCACCTTGAGATTGAAAAATGTGCTCGAATCAAAACTCAAAGAGATAGATTGTGAAGATCTGTTCTGGAATGTAGAAATGCCGCTTGTACCTGTTTTAGCCCACATGGAGATGACGGGAGTATGCATCGACACCGACACCCTGAAGGAAACATCGGAGAATCTCACCAACCGCCTCAATGAGATAGAACATCATATCTATGAGTTGGCAGGCGAATCGTTCAATATCGCTTCCCCACGCCAGGTTGGAGAAATACTCTTCGGAAAGATGAAGATTGTGGAGAAGCCTAAGAAGACGAAGACGGGCCAGTACGTAACAAGTGAAGAAGTTCTTCAGCAGCTGCGCAGCAAGAGTCCAATCATCGATGAGATACTGAACTACAGAGGTTTAAAGAAACTTTTGGGAACCTATATAGATGCCCTTCCAAAGCTTATCAACTCTCGCACCGGTCACATTCATGCCTCTTTCAACCAAGCCATCACAGCCACAGGACGTCTTTCTTCAAGTGATCCAAACCTGCAGAATATTCCTGTACGCGATGACGATGGCAAGGAGATACGCAGATGCTTCATCCCAGAACCAGGCTGCCTGTTCTTCTCTGCCGACTATTCACAGATAGAACTACGCATCATGGCACACCTGAGCCAGGATCCAAACATGGTAGAAGCATTCCGTGAAGGCTCTGATATTCATGCAGCTACAGCTGCCAAGATTTGGCACGAAGACATCAAAGAAGTAACAGATGCACAGCGCAAGAAGGCAAAAACTGCCAACTTCGGCATCATCTACGGCATCACGACCTTCGGTCTTGCCCAGCGCATGAACATCGAAAACCGAGAGGCAAAGCAGATCATAGAAGACTACTTCCGCACCTTCCCTGGTGTTCAGGCTTACATGGAGAAGGCAAAGGAAATGGCAAGAGAGAAAGGCTATGCCGAAACCCTCTTCCACCGCCGTCGCTACCTGCCAGACATCAACAGCAAGAATGGTACTGTAAGAGGATTTGCCGAGCGCAATGCCATCAATGCCCCTATCCAGGGCTCTGAGGCAGACATCATCAAAGTGGCTATGATCCGCATCTTCAACCGATTCAGAGCAGAAGGCATCAGGAGCAAGATGATTATCCAGGTGCATGACGAACTCAATTTCTCAGTATATCCGGAAGAGAAGGAAAAGGTAGAGAAGATTGTGGTAGAAGAGATGCAGAATGCCTACCAGCTCAGTGTACCTTTGGTTGCTGATGCCGGATGGGGAAACAACTGGCTAGAAGCACATTAGAAAAACCAGAAGGCGGCCGCAGAAACCGCAAGGCAACTTAAATACAAAGAAGCTCGCAAGATACCAAACGTTCATCTTGCGAGCTTTTCTTTTTCGAGATGTTTCACATGAAACAATCAAACCTTCTATCAAAACACCACTAAAAAGACAAATAACTCCTCTATTCACAAGTACATTTAGAAATCTTTGTTTATTTAGATTAAAAAGGATAATAAAATTATAATATTTTACAATTTATTTGGTTCTTACAGAAACAAAGTGTATATTTGCATAATAAAATCAGAAAGATATGCAAACGCACCTGTCTGATTAAAAGTGAATAGATAACAGTAATCAATCAAATTAAGAAAGAAAGGAACATTATGAAGAAATATGTTTGCGACGTGTGTGGTTGGATTTATGATCCAGAAGTAGGTGATCCAGAGGGCGGCATCGCTTCAGGTACAGCATTCGAAGACATCCCAGATGATTGGGTTTGCCCTCTTTGCGGAGTAGGCAAGGAAGATTTCAGCCCTGTAGAGGAATAAGTCTCTTTTGGGGGAAACACCCGAAGGATATCCTCACAAAGGAATCATCTGAATGAAATGCCTGATATTCAGGCAACACATTCATAAAATAATAGGAGGAACCATTATGACAAAAGTTAGAGAAATCTACCGCTGCCAGATTTGTGGCAATGTAGTAGAAGTTGTAAACCCAGGAGCCGTGCTCAGTTGCTGTGGCGAGCCGATGAAACTGATGAAGGAAAACACCAGCGATGGCGCCAAAGAGAAGCACGTGCCTGTGATAGAACCTATTGAGGGCGGCTATCGCGTAACAGTAGGAAGTGTGGAGCATCCGATGCTACCAGAGCATTACATCCAATGGATAGAATTGCTCACCCCTACCGATGTGCTTCGTCACGAGTTGAAGCCAGGCGAAAAGCCTGAAGCTATCTTCCTGACCAACGCAGAAGCCAAGGATGTTACGGCTCGCGAATACTGCAACCTTCACGGGTTGTGGAAAGGAGTAATCGAAGGATAAAAAACATCATACCAACAAAAGGTCTCATGTTGTCTTCCCAATGTAGGGAATATGACGTGAGACCTTTTTAACTTTATTTACATCTCGTTTCTTACCACATTCGCCAGGAAATATCTATCTTTGCCGACAAAACGCTATAGATGATGAGAAGAATATGGAATGATCTTACATCAATGCGCTTGCTGCCAGCATTATTCACCTGCATCTGTCTGATTTCCTGTTCACAAGATACAACAACAGGAAACCAGCGCTCCGCCTACTATTGGAGTACAACCTGGCAGATGGACAGCAGCAAGATGAACTTCATCCAGAAATACCATATCAAACGACTCTACGTTAGATTCTTTGATGTGGTAAGGGATGCGGATGGAGAAATCATGCCCAATGCTACCCTGCAATTTGATACAACCGATGAAAATATGACAACTGAAGAAAAGGAGAAAGAATCTCTGATGCCGAAAGGAATGGAGATTATCCCCGTTGTCTATATCGTGAACCACTGTTTTAAAGCAAATACCAAGACGAATCCTATCAGCAGCGACAAATCGGGCGGGAAATCTTCAGATGAAACACCCCGGCAACTCGCAGATAAGATTCTGAACCGCATCCTTCAGATAAACGAAGCCAATGACATCGGGAACGTGAAAGAGATTCAGATAGACTGCGACTGGACTGCTTCAACGCAAGAAGCTTATTTTGAATTCCTTCATATTTTAAAAGAGAAGGCCAAAGACAAGAAGATGCAACTTTCCGCTACCATCCGGTTACACCAGCTCTCGATGACTCCACCCCCTGTGGATAGAGGCATCCTGATGATGTATAATACAGGCGATGTAAAACAGTTAAGTTGCCAAAAGCCGATACTCAACATGAAGGATGTAGCTCCTTACATCCAGCATCTGGGCAGTTATCCGTTGCCGCTCTCTGTAGCCTATCCACTCTTCAGCTGGCGCATCCTCTTCAGAGAAGGTAAGTTCGTAGGCATCATGCATGCAGATGATGACTTCCCTGTTTTGCCAGGCGATAGCATCGTGGTAAGAAAGCCCGAGATGACCGACATTATGGAAGCCATCAAGAGTATCAACCACCAAAATAGCAATATCAACAACGAGGTTATTCTCTTCGACCTCAACACCGATAATATCAAACGATTTAAATCAGAAGATTATGAAAAGATTTTTAATCATAGGAGTGATGGCAGCAGCATTTAGCACCCACGCCAACGCCTGCGTTGCCGAATACTCGGATCATAACTATTATATGTTCAGCGTGTTCAACCGCGACCAGACTTCGCCAGCGTATCTCTACGACATCGCCAGCTACTGGCAGAAGTATGCCGGCAATACATCCTCCATCAACTTATCTTTCTACAGATGGAACAAGGAGGATATTAAGAAAGTAGCCCAAAGCAAGAAGGATACAGGAATGCTTTCTTACTTAAGAAACCTGAATGCCTACCTGGATGCCTGCGAGAAGTTGAATCCCAATGCCTGGAACTACGCCTCGAAGCAAGAACGGCTACAGATTCAGCAATCGCTGACCCGGCTCAACAATGCCTCCAAAATTTATAAAGGCACCCAACTCAAGAGCCAATACGCCTTGCTCCGCATGCGTACCAATATGATGAAGGGATTCCACCAGCAGAACATCACCTATTGGAATGCCATCGCCTCCCGATTTCCGAAATCACCATGGCGGGAGGCGATGCGCAACATTTATGCCCGAGCCTTGTGGAAAACAGGGAAACATCACCAGGCACTCGAAATCTATGCCGAGCAGGGAGATATGGCAAGCATCAGAGTGCTCGCCCGAAACTATCGCAATCTTGCGGGCATTCAGAGCATTTATCTCAAGAATCCGAATTCTGCAATGCTCACCTATCTGGTGCAGGATTTCGTGAACAACTGTCAGCAGACAATAGACAGTCGCTCCAAAGAACAGTTAGATAAAGAGTGGATTGAGGAAATAGGCGCCAAGGTTATCTATCAGAAAGAAGCCCTCAACTTCATCACCTTTGCCAATAAGGTCATCGCAGAAGGCAAGACACAGAGTCCTTGTCTGTGGCGTTCTGCCACCGCCATGCTCCATTATCTCTATGGATATCAGCAGGAAGCATGGAAGGAGATTAGTGAAGCTGTCGCCCTGGATGGAACACAGCGAATGAAGGATAATGCAAGAGCCATCCGCCTCTTGGTTTCTACCCGAAACACACAGGTGGATAGCGATTATCCGCAATATCTGGTCGGTGAATTCAAATGGCTCAACGAGATGGCAAAGGAAGAAAACCCAAGAAAAGATTCTTCCACCAATCCAGACAACCACTATGTAGAGGTGAAGGAGCGTGTGGCTTACCGCGCCCTGTACAACCGGTTCAAGACGATGGCAGACAAGGCAAAAAAGGAAAACCGGCAGGAAGCCGGCAGAGATTACGAAAGCATGGCCACGGCGATGTATGGCATGATGGATGCCTACATGCGAACCTTCTACAAGGAGCAGCAGAATGAAGAATACATCAGCCGCTATCTTTATTCATCGGAATACGCCCTTCGTCTCGACTCGCTCTCTGCGCAACAGCTTGCTGATTACTATCGCTTCATCACCGCTCAACATCAGGATGCCTTTCAGCAATACGTCTGCCAGTCGCTCTATCGAAATGCCGATTTCTTCAAGGATATGATAGGCACCAAGTATCTTGCCGAAGGCAATTTTGGCGAAGCTGCCCGCTGGCAGAAAGATGTATCCCTGAAGTTCATCAACAACCAGGCCATCAGTTTTTACGCCGAAAAGCGAAGCTACTCCGTACCTTACTGGTTCAACCACCAGAAGGTGAATGATTCCGACATGTGGAGCATCCAGGGCAATTATGCCCACCTAAAGGAGAACCCGAAGTGGAAATTCTGCCAGGAGATGAACCAGCTCATCGGCCAATACAATGTGGCTCGTGAAGGCGAAGCCAGAGAGAAACTTGCCTATGAACTTGCCACCCGCTATTATCAGGCATCCTGCTATGGCGACTGCTGGTATCTTACCCATTATGGCAAAAGCGTAACTGATAGTGCCCGCACAGGCGAAGCCGATTTCGCAGCTATCGCTCAAGACTATCTCAAGATAAGCAAGCAAAGCAGCAATCTTACGCTTCGCTATCATTCGCTCTATGCCCTCTCATCCATCGGCATCGACCCATGGTTTAAGATTACCTACGATGCCAACTGGAAAGAGCAGAAGCTTCTACAACCACAATCCGCTCAATATCAGGCGATGATGGAATGGAGCCAGTTCAGCCATCAGCATCCGGAAATCGTAGATCAATACACCACGCGATGTGATGTATTGAAGCAATTCGAAAAAAATCTCTAATCTCTTACCATTTTCCCAGCGTTGGGAAAATGGTAACTTTTTCACCGCACATCAGCCGTCCAACACTCGCACATCAGCTGTTATGCATCCGCACATCAAGTGATGTGCAAGCGCACAACAGCTGATGTGCGGCCTTAGATACTATATCTTCCAACAATTTCTCCTATATCTTCTAGAAACTTCCATTATATGTCTCAAAGACTTCTGTTATACCTTCCAGGTACTTCTCCTATATCTTTCGAAAACTATCCCTATATACCTCAACGTCTTCTCCTATATCTTCCAGCATCCGCAAGTGTTTCAGCGTTTCACTTGTTTTTCCAACATCAATTTTCCCTCATCTATGATTTTTAGTTAATTT
Organism: Segatella copri DSM 18205; assembly: GCF_025151535.1. Lineage (NCBI taxonomy): Bacteria > Pseudomonadati > Bacteroidota > Bacteroidia > Bacteroidales > Prevotellaceae > Segatella > Segatella copri. Next base: position 2,817,371 of record NZ_CP102288.1, on the reverse strand, counting down.
TCCACGATTTCTTTGTATCTTTCATCCATAATGTGTATCTTTGCATTAAATATATTTAAACGTTTGAAATAAGGCAACATAACAATGGCAAAGAATAATAAGCAGGCAGCTAACCAAGACGGTAGCAGCACCAAGAAGACTACAAAGAAAAAGAAGAAAGTCAAGGTTTCGCATATCGTGAAACCAGAAAACATGACTTTAGAGGAATGGCAAATCAAACTGCGCAAGCAGGTGACCGATATCGAGCACTTCGATATCAGTTGTGTTGATGACGCCCTTTGCCCTGGAGAGTATATCGTTCGCAACCCTGAAAAGAACAACGAGTACAAGGTGGTGTATCGTGGAGCCAACAGCGAATGGAATTATTGTTCCTGCATGGATTTCAAGACTTCGAGACTCGGCACTTGCAAACATATCGAAGCCGTCAAGAAATGGTTTGGCGGAAAGAGGGGCGTACATGTACATCGGGAATTGCCACCTTATACTTCTGTCTATCTCTCCTATCGGGATGAGCGATGCGTAAAGATTCGTATCGGCTCAGACAACAAGGAGGCATACGAACAGTTAGCCAAAGATTACTTTGACAAGAACCATGTCTTGAAGAAATCAGCCTATGCCCGCATTGGCTCTTTCTTGAAACAAGCTCGCCAAATCAGCGATACATTCAGATGCTATAAAGATGCCATTGACTTTATCATCGATATTCGCGAAAAAGCGAAAAGAATGAAGATTGTGAAGACATACGATGACGAGAAACTCAACAATCTTTTGAAAGTAAACCTCTATCCTTACCAGAAAGAGGGCATCCGCTTTGCTGCAAAGGCAGGAAAGGCTATCATTGCCGACGAGATGGGTCTCGGAAAGACAATCCAAGCTATAGGTACTGCCGAACTGCTACGCAAGGAAGGTCTTATTGGCTCTGTACTCATCCTCTGCCCTACCTCGCTCAAATATCAATGGCGAAGTGAAATCAAGAAGTTTACTGATGCCGAAGTCTTCGTCATAGAGGGAAGTCATCTCAAGAGAAAGGAAGCGTACAATCGCCCGGAACCTTACAAGATTATTTCCTATAATAGTGCCGCCAATGACATCAAGATACTCGGCTGTTTGCAAACCGATATGCTCATCATGGACGAGGTGCAGCGCCTGAAGAACTGGAACACGCAGATTTCCCGTGCGGCAAGAAAGATAGAATCAGATTACTCCGTAATTCTATCCGGTACCCCATTGGAGAACAAGCTCGATGAACTCTACTCTATCGTGGAGTTTGTTGATAATTTCCGCCTTGCCCCTTACTACCTCTTCAAAGACAAGCATATCATTACTGATGAAACAGGAAAAGTTCTGGGTTATAAGAACTTAAACGACATAGGCAAGAAGCTGGGCGATATTCTCATCCGTCGTCGCAAGAAGGAAGTGAAACTCCAGATGCCTGAGCGTTCTGACAAGAACCTTTTCATTCCGATGACCAACGAGCAGATGGAGATGCATCAGGAGTGGCAGAACCAGGTACGTCTCCTGGTTCTGAAATGGCGCAGGATGCATTTCCTATCCGATAAAGACCGCAAGCGTCTCCTGCTCTTCCTCTCACAGATGCGCATGGTATGTGACAGCAGTTATATCCTCGACCAAAAGACGAGATACGACACCAAGGTGGATGAATGCGTGAACATCATCAGCGACATTATCAGCGAGGAAGGTGAAAAGGTTGTGGTATTCAGTCAATGGGAACGCATGACCCGCCTCATCGCCAAGGAACTGGAGAAAAAAGAAATAGGCTTTGAATATCTGCATGGTGGCGTGCCATCCGAAAAGCGCAAAAACCTGGTAGATAATTTCATGAACGAACCATCGAGCCGGGTTTTCCTCTCTACTGATGCCGGAAGCACAGGTTTGAACCTGCAGTCAGCCGCTACCATCATCAACATCGACTTACCTTGGAATCCTGCCGTTCTCGAACAGCGTATCGGGCGCATCTATCGCCTTGGTCAGCAGAACAACATCCAGGTTATCAATCTCGTAACACCTGATTCCATCGAGCAGGAAATGCTTGGTAAGTTGCGTTTCAAGACCTCCATGTTTGAAGGCGTTCTTGATGACGGTGAAGATTCTGTATTCATCACAGATGATAAGTTCAGCAAGATGATGGAAACAGTGAGCGGTATGGTGGAAGAGGACGAAGAAACAGAGAAGGCTCGCAACAAACATAAATCTAACGAGAATAAAGAAGAGGTTTCCATCCAGCAGCAAACGAACTCATCTTCGAACAGAGAATCTGTCTCTAATCGCTCAAGTCAGCCAAAGGATTTGGTAGCCCAAGGAATATCTTTCCTCTCAGGCTTAGCCGAAACCTTAAAGTCGCCAGAAGCCACAGCCCAGCTGGTTGATTCCATCGTTGAGAAAGACGAGCAGACAGGCGAAACCTCCATCAAGATACCTGTGGAGAGCAAAGAGACTGTCTCTAATCTCTTAAATCTCATAGGAAAGTTGTTTGCAAAATAAGTCATGGGTAAAAAGAAACATAAGCATCAAGGACATTATTGCAAGATGTGTGGAGAGTATAAATCCAACGAGTCGTTCAGTGGTAAAGGACACAGACTGCACATCTGCAAGAAATGTATATCAATAAGAAATAAGGCTAAAAAAGAAAAGAAACGTTTAGAACATGATAGAATTAACGAAGTCTCAGAAGAAAACAGCTCGCAAGCTCATTAATTTGGGCTTGCAGCGAGAGTGCGCCAAGTTCATGCAATCTACCAAAGATTTCATGAACAAGAACGCATCAGCAGAGGATGCACACGATGCATACCTCAAACTATATGATAAGGTATACCAATTCGACAAGCATATCGCTCGCCGATACGATGGGATGTCAGGAGGTAGATATTACATCACCGTATGTGACCTATACTATGACGGAGTATTGACTGACGAAGACATCCGAGAGTTTGACGATGAGCTATATAACAGTTTGAAAGAAGCCAAGAAGTCTTTTCAAAATTAAACGATATGAGTTACACAGAATATTCTTGTAGCAGACTAACTTTTAAAATATGTTTGTTCTACCAAAAGAAATTGGAGATTTAGGAGAGATACAAGTATTTATTGATGAGCAAAGAAGGAAATAAATAACCTTTTCCTTGCTACAACCAAATAAAAAGCGTAACTTTGCCGAAATATCATAAAAATAAGCAATTATGAAGGAAGAAGAAATCAAAGAATTGTTCGAGCAATTCGAAGCTATCGCCAACGAATACGAAGGCGTAGAATGTTGGAGTGCAAGAGAACTTGCACAAGTGTTGGGTTATTCCAAATGGGAAAGATTTGAAGGAGTCATCGAGCGAGCTAAAGACGCTTGTATCAACGCTGGCGAAATGGTAGAATATCATTTTCCCGGCGTTGGGAAAATGATACCTCTTGCTAAAGGTGCTCAGCGTGAAGTCAAAGACTACATGCTGACTCGTTATGCTTGCTATCTCATTGCCCAAAACGGTGATCCACGCAAGCCACAAATCTCTTTTGCCCAAAACTACTTTGCCGTACAAACTCGCCGAGCAGAATTGGTGCAAAAGCGTTTGCTGGAATACGAACGTGTACAAGCACGTGCAAAACTTGCAGAAACAGAGAAGCGTCTCTCTGGGGTGCTGTATGAAAGAGGAGTGGACAGCAAAGGCTTTGCCATCATTCGCTCACTAGGTGACAAGGCGTTGTTTAATCTCGACACGGCTCTTCTCAAACGTAAATTGGGTGCTCCTAACAGCCGACCTCTCGCCGATTTCCTTCCAACACTAAATATTAAAGCTAAAGATTTTGCTGCAGAAATGACTTCTGTCAACGTTCAGCAAAAGGATTTACATGGTCAGCAATCTATCTGTCAAGAGCATGTCGATAATAATAAGGCTGTTCGTAATATGATGCTCCAACGTGGCATTGTACCAGAAAATCTTCCTGCAGGTGAAGACGTCAAGAAAGTAGAACGCAGATTAAAATCTGACGAAAAGACATTGACCAAAAAGAATAGCAAAAAGAAATAATATCCATCATAATTCTATAACTAGAGAAGATGTAAGGATTTCACTCGCGATCTATGATTTTTAGTTAATTTTCCACGATTTCTTTGTATCTTTCATTTATAATGTGTAACTTTGCACCGGAAATTTAAACGTTTAAAGATAAAATGGCATTAAAATGTGGTATTGTAGGCCTCCCAAACGTGGGTAAGTCTACACTGTTCAATTGTCTGTCTAGTGCAAAGGCACAGGCAGCTAACTTCCCTTTCTGTACTATCGAACCAAACTTGGGCGTCATCACCGTACCAGATGAGCGACTCAACAAGTTGGCAGAGATTGTTCACCCAGGACGCATCGTCCCAGCTACTTGCGAAATCGTGGATATCGCAGGTCTCGTAAAGGGTGCCAGCAAGGGCGAAGGTCTTGGTAATAAATTCTTGGGAAATATCCGTGAGTGCGATGCTATCATCCACGTAATCCGCTGTTTCGACGATGACAACATCGTTCGCGAGGGTGGCGCTAAGGTTGATCCTTTGGAGGATAAGAGCGTCATCGATACAGAGTTGCAGCTCAAGGACCTGGAAACTATCGAATCTCAGCTTACCAAGCAGAAGAAGACTGCTGCAGCAGGCAACAAGGATGCTAAGACGATGGTTACCGTTCTGGAGGCTTACAAGGCCGAACTGGAGCAGGGAAAGAACGCTCGTGGCGTTACTTTCGAAAGCAAGGAAGAGCAGAAGGTGGCTCACGACCTCTTCCTCCTCACTACCAAGCCTGTGCTCTACGTAGCCAATGTTGACGAGGCTTCTGCCAAGACCGGCAACGAGTATAGCAAGAAGGTAGAGGAAATCGCCAAGGAAGAAGGTGCTGAGTGCATGGTCATCGCTGCAAAGACAGAGGAAGACATCGCATCGCTCGAAACCTACGAGGACAAACTGATGTTCCTCGAAGAACTCGGATTGGAAGAGAGCGGCGTAAACCGACTCATCAAGAAGGCATATGCCCTGCTGAACCTCGAAACATTCATCACCGCAGGTGAGATGGAGGTCAAGGCATGGACCTATCACAAGGGCTGGAAGGCTCCTCAGTGTGCCGGCGTCATCCATACCGACTTCGAGAAGGGATTCATCCGTGCAGAGGTTATCAAGTATGATGACTATATCAAGTATGGCTCTGAAGCTGCTGTACGTGAGGCAGGTAAGCTCGGCATCGAGGGCAAGGAGTACGTCGTACAGGATGGTGACATCATGCACTTCCGCTTCAATGTATAATCCTATTCTTCTACGATTATGATAGCAAATCTGCTTAACTATATCGTATGGGACCCAGACCCAATCCTGGCTCATCTGGGTCCTATGACCATCCGCTACTATTCCACCTGCTGGATGATCGGTCTGCTGCTGGGCTATCTGCTCATGAGCAAGCTCTACAAGCAGCAGGGGCTTTCAGATGAGAAGTTCTCTCCACTGTTTCTCTACATCTTTATCGGTGTATTGATAGGTGGCCGTCTGGGACATTGCATCTTCTATCAGCCGGAATATTTCCTCACCCAGTGGGATCACTTCATCGAGATGCTGATACCTGTTCACCACATGCCTGACGGCAGCTGGAAATTTACGGGTTATGAGGGACTGTCTAGCCACGGAGGCGTATTCGGAATGTTCATCGGCATCTGGCTCTATTGCCGCAACATGAAGGTGAGCGGCTGGGTTGTGCTCGATAATATGGGTATCTGCTCAGGCATTACAGCCACCTTTATCCGTTTGGGCAATCTGATGAATTCAGAGATTATCGGTAAGGTAACCGATGTGCCTTGGGCATTTATCTTCGTTCGCGAAGACCAGTATCCACGCCATCCGGGTCAGCTCTATGAGGCATTGGCTTATTTCTGCTTCTTCCTCCTCATCCTCTTCATCTACAAGAAGAGAGGACCTAAGAGCGTAGGCACCGGTTTCTATTTCGGTCTTTGCCTTACTCTCATCTTCACCTTCCGTTTCTTCATCGAATATACCAAGGAGATTCAGGTGGCATTCGAGGCAGGTCTGCCTATGGATATGGGACAGATATTGAGCATTCCGCTCATCATCGCCGGTGTATGGAGCATTGCTTCCAGCACAAAGAGAGCGAAAGAAAAGAACGTAGAGGCAAAATAATATTAGACGACTTATTTTCAGATTATAACAATCCCTCCTCGTGCAACAGCATCTGCTGCCACGGGGAGGGATTTATATTTTTATCTTCCCAGCAGAATCTTCTTGATGTCATTGAGCTTGTTCAATGCCTCTACTGGAGTGAGATTGTTCACATCCAGCCCGAGTATTTCATCACGTATCTGCGTCAGTACAGGATCATCGAGCTGGAAGAAACTGAGCTGCACACCATCCTTAGGTTCATCGATGTGCTGTACGTTCGGTTTACCGGCACCGCCAACCCCGGCATTGTCATCCTCCAACTGTTTGAGAATCACATTGGCACGGTTCACTATGCTGCGAGGCATACCGGCAATCTCTGCCACATGGATACCGAAAGAGTGCTCACTGCCTCCCGGTTCCAGTTTACGCAGGAAGATTACCTTTCCGTCCACCTCTCTCACACTCACATTGAAGTTCTTGATGCGAGGGAAGTTCTTCTCCATCTCGTTGAGCTCATGATAGTGGGTAGCAAAGAGCGTACGTGCCTGCGCCTTCTTATGTTCGTGCAGATATTCTACAATAGCCCAGGCAATGGAAATACCATCGTAGGTAGAAGTACCTCTTCCCAGCTCATCAAAGAGCACCAGCGAGCGCGGAGAAACGTTGTTCAGGATGTTTGCTGCCTCGGTCATCTCTACCATGAAGGTCGATTCGCCGAGCGATATATTGTCACTTGCACCTACACGTGTGAAGATTTTATCCACCAGTCCCACTCGGGCGCTCTCTGCGGGCACAAAACAGCCTACCTGTGCCAGCAGCACGATAAGGGCGGTCTGGCGCAGCAGAGCCGATTTACCAGCCATGTTAGGACCGGTAATCATCATGATCTGCTGTTTCTCAGTATCGAGCAGCACATCGTTAGGTACATAGCGTTCGCCCAGCGGCAGTTGGGTTTCAATCACCGGATGCCTGCCCTGCTTGATGTCTAGCACCTCAGAATCATCGACGATAGGGCGCACGTAGCGGTTCTCGTCAGATGTCTTTGCAAATGACAAAAGACAGTCCATACGGGCGATGAGGTTGGCATTGATCTGTATCTGCGGAATATACTCCTGCATGGCAGCTATCAGTTCGTTGAAGAGCTGTGCTTCCAATACCAGAATCTTCTCATCAGCACCGAGAATCTTTTCCTCATATTCCTTCAGTTCCTGGGTGATATAACGCTCTGCCTGAGCCAGCGTCTGCTTGCGTATCCACTCCTCAGGCACCTTATCCTTAAAGGTATTTCTCACCTCCAGATAGTATCCGAAAACATTATTGTAACCTACCTTCAGACTCGAAATTCCTGTCTTTTCTATCTCCCTTTCCTGTATCTTGAGCAGATAATCCTTGCCGTGGCGGCTGATGGCACGAAGGTCGTCAAGTTCGGCATTGAATCCGTCGGCTATCACGTCACCCTTATTGACCAGCTGTGGCGGATCGGGCTGTATTTCCCTGGCTATACGGTCTTTCAGGGTCTCGCATACGTTCAGCTGCTCGCCTACCCGCTTCAGAGCCTCGTTCGTAGCATGCTGGCATGCCACCTTGATAGGCTTGATGGCTTCGAGTGCATTCTTCAGCTGAACCACTTCGCGAGGCGAAACTCTACCCACGGCCACTTTGGAAATGATACGCTCCAGGTCGCTGATGCGATGCAGCTGGTCATCGAGAAGCTGTCGGAATTCCGGTTCCTTGAAGAAATATTCCACGATGTCGAGACGCTCGTTGATAGGTTTCACATCTTTCAACGGGAAGACCAGCCAGCGTCTGAGCATACGTCCGCCCATCGCCGTTACCGTACGGTCGATGACATTCAGGAGAGAAGAACCGTCTTCCTGCATAGGGGCAACCAGCTCCAGACTGCGGATGGTAAACCTATCCATACGCACGAACTTATCTTCTTCGATACGTGAAAGGGCGGTGATATGATTAATCTGTGTATGCTGGGTAATCTCGAGATACTGCATGATGGCACCACTGGCTATCACGCCGTTCTTGAGATGCTCTACACCGAAACCTTTCAGAGATTTTGTCTTGAAATGTCCCAGGAGTTTCTGCAGGGCTGTCTGTTCGGTGAAAACCCAGTCATCCAGTTCGAAGGTACAGTATTTGCTGCCGAAATATTTCTCGAAGTCATTCTTTCGGGCGCGGTCGTAGAGCACCTCTTTCGGCATGAAGTTGCCCATCAGTTTTTCTACATAGTCGTAGGTTCCCTCGCCGGTAAGAAACTCTCCGGTCGAGATATCCAGAAAGCTCACACCGCAGGCGGTCTTGCCGAAGTGTACGGCTGCCAGGAAGTTGTTCTCCTTGTAGTTCAGTACGTTATCTCCCATCGCCACACCCGGCGTAACGAGTTCGGTAATACCTCGCTTCACCATCTTGTCCATCTGGCTCAGTCCCTTCTTACCTTTTATTTCGAGTCGTTTCTTCTTCGGGTCTTCCAGCTGGTCGCATACCGCTACGCGCTTACCCGCCCTGATGAGTTTAGGCAGATAGGTATCCAGAGCATGATGAGGGAATCCTGCCATCTCGGTCGTGCCCGTAGAACCGCCATTGTTACGTCGTGTCAGCGTAATGCCGAGTATACGGGATGCCTCCACCGCATCTTCGCAGTAAGTTTCGTAGAAGTCACCGCAACGGAAGAGCAGCAGCGCTTCGGGATGTTTCGATTTCATCTCGAAAAACTGTCTCATCATCGGTGTAAGACCTTTATTATCGTTTGCCATTATCTTTCTTCTCCTTATATTATTTCTTTTAATTTACATAGTTTCTATCTACAATACTCCTCCTTAAACCACAGCCGGTATATCGGGTCAACAAAGACAAAAGCATCGTTTTGCTTTTCGATAATATCTTTGTTCTGGAGCGTTTTCCTGTTCTTGACAATCGTATTTGGATTACCAAGATTATAGATTTGTTTCACGGCTTGCGAAGAGAAATGCTGTTCGCCATTGGCTATAGCCTTAAGCATCTCTATCTGGGTGGAACTGAGATTCTCCGTATCATTCTGAAACATCGGGGTATTTATGTTGAGTACCTGTTTCAATCCCAGATGATATATATCTTCCGTCACTTCCGAAACCGTGAAACTCCAGATAAAATAGCACAACTGCTGGAGATACCAGGAATGGCAAGCCACGGCATCACAGATCCGCTCGGCCATCTCTGCAGAGATTGACTTTCCTGTCTTCTCGAAAGATGACAGAATGAATGGAATCCAATGCTCCTTAGCTATCTTCTGCATGAAAATCACTTGTCCGAAGCGATAAAAAGGACTATTGGAATTGTTGAAGATATTGAGCATCATGTTTCGCTTGCTGCCGTAGAGGCAGTAAGAGGTAAGCTGCTGTTGCTGCCATACCGAGCGCATCTTTCCCTCCATATCCTTATACTCAGGAAGGTTAGCCAACTGCTGGAACTCGTCTATGCAGACGATAATCCTGATGCCCTTTTCCTTTGCCAGCAACTCGGGCAGTTGGAGAATCGCCATCTTATCACGCTCCTGTGGCACAAACTTCAGGTCAAAAGCCATGAAGTCGGTCACCTGGTCGTTGATTACAACCTGCGGTATCACGCCTGTCAGGAATTTCTTTGCATCCTCTATCCATCGTTCCATTTTAGAGGAAGCACAAGCTATAACCTGACTGGCAAAAGTGCGATAAAATTCAGATTCAGAGCCGATGCTGAAGGCATCAATATAACAGATTCTTACGTTATTATCCTCATCAGCCAATTCGCTCATCGCCCTTTTCACTAGCGATGATTTACCCCATCGGCGTGGTGAAATCAGCATCACGTTGATATGGGAGGACAGTAATTGCTTGAGCAAAGCCCTGTCTTCCTGTCTGTCGATAAAATTCTCATTGGTAGCTAATGTACCAAATTGAAATGGTGATAGATATTTTGCCATATGCCTAGTAATTTGGTACAAAGTTACGAAATATTACCCTAAGGTAAGTTACCCTAAGGTAATATTTAGAGTTTTTTAAATGAATATATGCTGCATTACCATAATAAAGCTGTACTTTTGTACTCATGAAAAAGAAACAAGTATACATAGGGGTTCTGTCGGTTGCTTGCTGCGCGCTCGTAGCAATAGGCATCACCTTGCACCTGCTCTACCCCAAGAAACAGATACAGAACCTGGTGAAAACCCCACCGGTTCTCCGGCTCAAGCCACAGCCTGCAGATACGCTGAAGAAGAAACCAGTGAAGAAGATGGATTTCAATATCTCCGGAACTTTAAGAGATAAGGAAGGAAAGGGAGTGGCTGGCGTCATCGTAAGCGATGGATTCAACTGTGTGAAAACCGATGCACAGGGCAGATATAAGATGAAGCGAGACAGCCTGGCAAAATTCATATACTATTCTGTTCCAGCCGATTGCGAGGTTCCTACCCATTCTAAGACCGATCGCACGGCTTTCTTCTACCAGAAGGTATCCAAGGGGAAGAAAACCTATAACTTCACCCTCACCCGACTACCGGGCGGCAAGGAGATTCACTATAAGATGATTGTCATCGGCGACCCGCAGGTTACCAATGCCTACAGCCCTTACTATACTTCTCCGGATGATAATCCCATCAAGAAGAGTGATGTAGAAAGATTCACTACCCAGACGATGGCGGACATCAGGCAGACCATCAGTTCGCTGCCTGCCGGAACTCCTGTATATGGACTCAGCATGGGCGATGATGTACAGTATTATGGCGGTTACAACGCCAAACTGGAGCGTCAGATACGCCAGGCATTGGGCTCTTCTGAGATGCGTCTCTTCTCCGTCATCGGCAATCACGACCAGGATGGCAAGGCGCTCTACCGCAGGAAATGGGAGGAGAATTTCGGTCCTACCGATTTTTCCTTCAATCGTGGCGATGTGCATTATGTCTGTATCAACAACTGCTTCTTCCATCGCGGCATGTCCTATTATTCGCCAGGAGAATTACGTGAGCGCCAGGTGAAGTGGCTGAAGCAGGATCTCGCCCTCACGCCAAAGGATATGAAGGTGGTACTCTGTTATCATATTCCTTTTACCTTTGGTAATGCGCCTTTCAGCAAGGCGAAGCCGCTGACCAATGCCAATGAGCAGGGGCATTATTCTTCTTCCCGTCTCTCGCTCCTGGTTTCTTTGCTGAAACAGTTTAAGGGAGGATATGAACTCTTCTGCGGCCATACTCATTTTGCCTGCAACCACGAGATCAATTATCAGGGCGAGGATGTGATGGAGCATTGTCATGCTGCCGCCTGTGGCAATATATGGCAGTCGAATATCAACATCTGCGGCACCCCGAACGGATATTATGTATACAGTTTTGTGGGTACCAGCATCAGCAACTGCTATTACAAAGGAACTTTCTGGGATAAGAGCAAGCAGATGACCTTGTTCCGTGCGCAGACCGATTTCAACGGCGAGAAATACTCTAGGGATTGGCAGTTGGCAAACAACAGGAATATCCTGGTAGCCAATGTCTTCAATGCTACCAGTCATTGGCGTATTGTAGCCGTAGAGGATGGCAAAGAATATCTGATGGGGCGCCTCAGCGGAAAGGGGCAGGATGCCTTTGCCGCCGGCTATCATCATAAATACAGCGAGAGTGTATCTTACCGGTTCGTGAGCAAGGGGAATGGTTATCTCATCATGAACCACCTTTATTATTATACTCCTAGGAATCCGAATGCCAAAATCATCATCAAAGCATCCGATCCATACGGAAATACCTATACGGCATCGAGCGATGAGGTAACGACAGAGCCTTTCGCCAACTTTGCCCATTATTACGAAAAAGAGTATAAGGAATATAAGAATAAGCAAGATAAGATGTTGCGGGATTCTATATCTGGCAGACAGAAAGATTCACTTGCTGCAAGGAAGAAAACGCCATAAATGCCCTGAACCAATGGTTACAGGCCTAAAGTAAAGATAGAACGCAAGCAGCACGCCCTGAAAGGGCAGAAGCTCCTAGCCCAGGGCAGCACCCTGGGTACAATAGCAATAAACAAGACGCCCTGTAAGGGCAAAAGCTTCAAATATACAAAGCTTTTGCCCTTACAGGGCGACTGTTTTGTGTATGTAATTACCCAGGGCGATGCCCTGGGCTAGGAGCTTCTGCCCTTTCAGGGCGTGGAGTTTATTTGTTCAGTTTCCAGGTAACACCATCCTTGGTGTCCTTTACCTCGAAGCCGGCTTCAGCCAGGGCATCGCGAATCTGGTCGCTGGTAGCCCAGTCCTTATCAGCCTTAGCCTTGGCACGCAGGTTGAGAACCATATCCACTACCTTGCCATAAGCCTCTTCACGGGCATCATTGTTGGCACCCTTCTCACTCTTCAGACCGAGCAGGTCGAAGGTGAAGAGATGCATGGTGTCTGAAAGTTCCTTCAGGTCTTCGGCAGAGATGTTTGCCTTGTGGTCGAGGGCTGTGTTGATTACGTGGCAAGCCTCGAAGAGGTAGCTGATAACGAGCTGAGTCTGGAAGTCATCGTTCATCGCATCGTAGCAGCGCTGGCGCAATTCGCTTACAAACTTCTTCACCTGCTCATCGCTCTGCTTAGCCACAGGCACACGCTCCAGGTCGTTCAAACCATTCATCAGGCGCTCCAATCCCTTCTGGCTAGCCTTCAATGCATCGTTAGAGAAATCTACGGTGCTGCGGTAGTGGGCAGAGAGGATGAAGAAACGGATAGTCATTGGCGAATAAGCCTGCTCCAGACTGTCGTGATTGCCTGTGAAGAACTGCTCCAGGGTAATGAAGTTACCCAAGCTCTTACCCATCTTCTGGCCATTGATGGTAATCATATTGTTGTGCATCCAGTAATGAACCATCTGGTCGCCCTGAGAAGCCACAGCCTGAGCAATCTCGCACTCGTGGTGAGGGAAAATCAAATCCATGCCGCCACCGTGAATATCGAAGTGGCTGCCCAAGTACTTGCGTCCCATCGCAGTACACTCGCAGTGCCAGCCAGGGAAACCATCACTCCAAGGACTAGGCCAGCGCATGATATGCTCAGGTGAAGCCTTCTTCCAGAGGGCGAAGTCAGCCTGGTTCTTCTTCTCGCCGATACCAGCCAGCTCGCGGCTCTCGTTGATTACGTTCTCCAGGTTACGTCCGGAGAGGATACCATACTTATGATCCTTGTTATACTTCTCGATGTCGAAGTAGATAGAGCCATTACTCTCGTAGGCATAGCCATTGTCCAGGATTTCCTGAACCAGTTTCTCCTGTTCGATGATATGGCCTGTGGCATGAGGCTCAATGCTAGGAGGGAGTACGTTCAGCGCCTCCATGGCATCGTGGTAGCGGTTGGTGTAGTACTGCGCAATCTCCATTGGCTCCAACTGCTCCAGGCGAGCCTTCTTCTCAATCTTGTCATCGCCTTCATCTGCATCGTGCTCCAGGTGGCCCACGTCGGTAATGTTTCTAACGTAGCGAACCTTATAGCCCAGGTGCTTGAGATAGCGGAAGAGTATATCGAATGTGATGGCTGGTCGTGCATGACCGAGATGCGGATCGCCATACACGGTAGGGCCACAAACATACATGCCCACGTTAGGAGCGTGGAGCGGAGTGAATCTCTCTTTCGTACGTGTGAGAGTGTTATAGATCAATAATTTCTGTTCCATCTTGTATGAACCTTTATTTTATATTGTTTATATTTTGAGTGCAAAGTTAACTCATTTTTCTGATATATCCGACAAATCATTCGCAAAATGTTATTAAATTCCTCAAAAATATCAATGGAACAGATCTTCCATGGTCAATTCTCTCTGTATGATGCTGCTTGTTTTGGCTGCAAATATACAAAAAATGCCACTTAAAGCCAAACGAATGGGTAAGAAAGTGGCTCTAAGTGGTAATTTTAACATACTTAAAGCCAAAAAGGTATTGCAAGAGTACAACTTTTATTCGAAAGTAGAGCCATTTAAGATGATATTTTTTAGGTAGGCTTACACTTTTAGGCAAGAATGTTTGGAGATAAAAAATAAAAGGTGTATATTTGCAGCATGATTACTATTTAAAAAGAGGAGGTAAATATGGATAGATTTCAAATTATACGTATAATTCATGACTATATGTCTAGGAAGCCTGTGCTGAAGGCATGGATCTTTGGGTCTTTTGCTCGTGGTGAAGAAAAGGCTCAGAGCGATATAGATATTCTCTTTGTCCCCGATTTTGAGCATGGTTCGTTTACTTTGCTTACCCATGGAGGAATGTATGAGGATTTGAAGCAACTGCTAGGTCGTGAAGTTGACTTGGTAGTTGATGGCTCTTTGCGTCCGTATGCTCAGGAGAGTGTGGAACGAGATAAAATCTTGGTATATGAGAGAGCTAGTTAGGGATAAAGGAAGATTGGAAGACATTGTGGAGTATTCTTCCAACGTACTCAAAATCATTGATGGGATAGATTTTGAGGAGTTTTCCTCAAATATTTTAGTCTATTTTGCAACGATGAAAAATGTAGAGATAGTAGGCGAGGCTGCTTATATGCTGACCAAGGAATTCAAGGCAAGTCACCCAGAGATTCCTTGGAAACAGGTGGAAGGTATGCGCCATGTTTTGGTGCATGGTTATTCGCAGGTGTTGCCTCGTATTCTTTGGGCAACAGCAAAGGAGAATATTCCCGAAATCAAGGCTCAAGTGGAGAAATACCTGAACGAGATAGATTGGGAACATTATTGTGGGGAATGATGAACTTGTTCTTCTATACTCTTGGGGCCTTAATCGCAACAAGGGCATTTGCAGATTATGTCGGCAAATGCCCTTGTTGGCTTATATTGCAAATTCTTTATTCAACCATTTCCGCATACCTTTTGAACAGCTCAGCTACGCACTCGCTCTCCGTCATCTTGGTGGAGAAGCCGTAGGCTGCCATCACGGCTCGGTCGTTCTGGCGATGGGCTTGTAAAAGCTCCTTCGGCATGAGCGTAGGGTCGTAGAGGTCGGCGAGCGAGGAGTCGGGGTATAGGGCGCGGGCATCGAGTATAGCCTGGGCACTCTGCTCTATCTTTTCCTTTTGCCCGGCAGTGGGCGATGGCCAAGGGAAGTTGTTATACACCACGTCCTTGCTGTAGCGATAGTCGCTCTTCAGGCGACCGCACACCGCTCGCATCCATGCCATGTGGACGTTCGACTCCAAGATGCCGAAGTGGTAGAGGGTGGCGGAAGGGATGAGAAGCACAATCAGGCTTTTTGATTCGGCTATCTTTTTGCATAAAATAAGTAGTTTTTGTATATCTATTCACTATTTGTAAGTTTTTTGCCAATTAATTGCATAAAATTATCAAAATATTAGCGTATATCGAAAATAATGTGTAACTTTGCAGCCGCAAACAGTTATCAATTATCAAGAAGGCGGCTACAAGTTCCGCTAATGAGTATTAAGTTAGAAGAAAATGGCATATACAAGATTGAGTGCTGCCGAAGCGGCAGCGATGATTAACGATCAAGATACAATCGGATTGAGTGGTTTCACACCAAACGGCGTGCCTAAGGCAACCTTCCGCGAACTCTCCAAGAGAGCCGTGGCTGAGCACGAGGCGGGCAGACCTTTCCAGGTGGGCATCCTCACGGGTGCTTCTACCTCGCAGAGTATCGAAGGTGACATGGCAGCAGCCCATGCCATCAAGTTCCGTGCGCCATTTTCTACCAACAAGGACTTTAGAACTCATACCAACCAGGGCGAGATTGATTATGAGGATATGCACCTCGGCCACATGGCTGAGCGCCTGCGCCGTGGTTTCTATGGCGAAATAGACCTTGCCATCATCGAAGTTTCTGATTTGGAAGAAGGCGAAACTACCTGCAAGGCATTCCTTACCTCTGCCGGCGGCATCGTTCCTACCATCGTCCGCCTTGCCAAGAAGGTACTCATCGAGAAGAATACCTTCCACAGTCCAGCTTCCCGCTATCTGCACGATGTATATGAGATAGCAGAATGCCCGTTCCGCACTCCTATTCCTATCATGAACGTAGGCGACAGAATCGGTAAGGAGTATGTGGAGATTGATGCACATAAGATTGTGGGTGTGGTAGAATGCAACATTCCGGAGGAGGCACGTGCCTTCAAACCGCTCGACCCTGTGACCGAACAGATGGGACATAATGTGGCTGATTTCCTGGTCAGCGACCTGAAGAAGGGACATATTCCTCCTCAGTTCCTGCCTTTACAGAGCGGAGTGGGCGTAACTTCCAATGCCGTTCTTGAGGCATTAGGACAGAACCCTAACGTGCCGGTATTCAGCGTTTATACCGAGGTGGTTCAGGATGCCGTGGTAAAATACATGCGCGAGGGAAGAATCAAGGATGCTTCCTGCTCTTCGCTCACCGTAACAAACGATACATTGAAAGAGGTGTATGATGATATTGATTACTTCAAGAAGCATCTCACCATCCGCCAGAGCGAGATTTCAAACTCTCCAGAGGTCATCCGCCGTCTGGGTGTCATCGCCATGAATACCGCCATCGAGTGCGATATCTACGGCAATGAGAACTCCAGCCATATCTGCGGCAGCAAGCTGATGAATGGTATCGGCGGTTCCTGCGATTACGAGCGCAATGGTTACATCTCTATCTTCACCACACAGAGTACCACCAAGAACGGTTGCATCTCTGCCATTGTTCCGATGTGCAGTCACGTGGACAGCACCGAGCACGATGTGGATGTGATTGTTACCGAACAGGGAGTAGCCGATCTCCGTGGCAAAGGCCCGTTACGCCGTGCCAAGGAGATTATCGAAAACTGTGCCCATCCAGATTACCGCCCAATGCTCCGCGAATACTTGAAGTTTGCCGAGAAGGGCCACGAGCCACAGAGCATGCGTGCTGCCCTCGCCATGCACGATACCTTCCTGAAGAAGGGAGATATGAGATTGACTGATTTCGGAGAATATCTGAAATAAGAGAAGACCGAAAGGGTCTATACGCCACCTGTTCTTCGTGGCATATAGACCCTTGCTGTTTCCCGTGAGGCGCAATGTGAACCAAACCTGTTAATTATAAGTAATAAAAACAAAAAATCTATCGTTTTTATTACTTATGTGAAACAAAAAGAGTATCTTTGCGAAAAGTTTTACTCGTATGAAACAAAAAATATTAGAAAGACTAGGGTATTCCGATCGTATCGAACGCATGTTTGGACGTGGAATGATGATTGCATTGACGGGCCAGAGGCGTGTCGGCAAGAGTTGTGTGATGCGGCGAATTTATAATCACATCGCTGAGAATGAAGAAAATCACATTATCTATATAGATAAGGAGAAAACATCATTTGATATGATAGCCAACTATCAGGATCTGGAGGCTTATGTAGCAGCCAACATCGTTGAGGGTAAGGAAAACTATCTGTTTATTGATGAGGTGCAGGAGATTTCTGATTTCGAGAAAGCACTCCTCAGTATCCAATCGGATGATACCTGCCAGATTATGATTACCGGCAGCAACGCCAAGATGCTTTCGGGCGAACTGGCAACTCGCCTGAGAGGCAGATATATTGCTTATCGCATTAGAGGACTCTGCTATGAAGAGTTCCTGACGTTCCATGAACTGAAGGATGATGATGCTTCCTTGAACCTGTATCTGCAGTATGGCGGTCTCCCTCAGTTGCGCAGTTTAGGATTGGAAAATACGGATTTGGTAGAAGATTATCTTGACAATGTGTATAATACGATAGTACTTCGTGATATCATAGAGCGAGAAAACATCAGAAACATACCATTGTTGCGAACGCTGCTGAAGTTTGTGAGCGATAATATCGGTAAACAATTCTCAGCAACGAGTATTGTAAAATTTCTGAAAAGCCAGAACACCGAAACGTCTGCCAAGATGATTCTCACGTATTTGGAGTATTTAAGCAA
Source organism: Segatella copri DSM 18205 (assembly GCF_025151535.1). Taxonomy (NCBI): domain Bacteria; kingdom Pseudomonadati; phylum Bacteroidota; class Bacteroidia; order Bacteroidales; family Prevotellaceae; genus Segatella; species Segatella copri. The sequence continues at coordinate 2,799,342 of NZ_CP102288.1, read as the reverse complement.
TGCTTTTATTATCGATCGAGTTAACAGATACGACATTCATGGCAAGCGACTTTTCGAGTTAGGCGACAAGTTCTATTTCGAAGACCTGGGAATCAGGAATCATATTATAGGTGGCAACAGGCGTTTTGATATCGAAAAGGTGATGGAGAACGCTGTATATATCCATTTGTGCAGGATGGGGTATAAAGTATATGTTGGTCAGATGTATAAGGCTGAGATTGATTTTGTTGCCGAGAAAGCGGATAGTGTGGCGTATGTGCAAGTTACCTATCTGCTGGCTTCTGAGGAAACGGTAGAGCGTGAATTCGGCAATTTGAAATTGATAAAAGACAGTCATCCCAAATACGTGATTTCTATGGATAGGCTTTACAGTCAAACCAATATTGATGGCATTAAGCACATTCATCTGCGAGATTTTCTGAAAATGACTACTTTGGTTTGATGCCAAGTAGATGATGAATATCTCCATATAATCAAGGGTCTATACGCCACCTGTTCATCGTGGCATATAGACCCTTGTTACTTCCCGTGAGAAAATGGTAAAAGCCCCTGGTGCAAACACACCAGGGGCTATAATATTACGGGGGACCAGCGATGGAATCGCTGGGGACGGGGACGAACGGGAGTTAAGGCTCTTTTTACCTTTTTACCTTTTTACTTTTTTACCTTTTCACACAGTTCCCAGTATCGATGGGCAAGGTCATGGATGAACTTCCGTCCTCGTTCGGTCCATACGAGATAGGTATGGGTGTAGGCTCTACCCATCTTCTCCTGTCTGCCATCGCTCTTCGGGTCTAGGAAGGCGCTGTAGCGGGTGCGGCTCTTGGCTAAACCCATGTGGGCATAATCAGCATAGAGAAGGTACTGACCGCTCTGGTAATACTGGATATGCAGGGCGCAGAGCGAGCGGTTCAGCTCCTGGGCTGTGATACCGAGTTCCTTCGCAATCTGCGTGGTGGTGAAGCAAGAAACAGAATCGAGCACGTTATCGCTATAGAGCGCTTTCGGCAAAAGATTACCCACCTGATTCTCCAACTGGATGATATTATCACCACTCTTGGCGATGCGAACCACCTGCTCGTCTACTACATCATTGAGACGGCGAATTTCGGTATCCTGTTCGCCGATAAGCTTCTTCTGCTGCTCAATCTGCAGGCGCTGTTTCTTCAGCAGATTCTCCTTCTCCTTGAGCGTAGCACGGAGAATTTCTTCAGCATGTCGGATTGTCTCCTCATCGCTCTCGCCCGGCTGCACCGGGATATAACCACCCGTCTTGCGAATCTGTGGCAGCACATCAGCCGTAACCCAGTTCTTGAACTTCACGGCAGTAGAAAGCTTGGAGCCGAGCACCAAAGCATAGAAACCGCTCTCGTTGACGAAGATCATCTGTTGGCGGCGTTTTGATGGAGTACCATCCTTACGCAGGCTTCCCGATACCTTGACGCCCTGTTTTAGGGCGTCAAGGTGGTTAACCAACTGATTTACAGCGTTTCTTGATTTTTTATACCCCAGTATATCACAGAGATCCTTTGCGCAGAACAAAGGCTCTCCATTTTCATCGGTCAAGGTACGAATCTTACCGAATTCAGGGTTTTCAAACACAACAGCAATTGCTGCCTTCTTATCCATTTCTACTTTATTTGTATTAACTGACTTTACCATAATAATTTGTTTTTAAAAATTAATAACTCAACATTCAACATTAAATGATCGTAATCCAAACGCTCTCCTCCCGTTCCCTCGCTGCGGTAATGGCATTCATGAGCCGATGCAGCCAGATGCGGGAATTAAAGACGGCACCCTGTAATTTATTTTCACCTACCAGAATGCACCCCTGCGTATCATCGGGATAATTACCGGCATGAATGCGGATGCCCTCAAAATCAGGAACACCCTGCACCAGCGGAAGCCACTTCTTAAACCTTGGCGATTTCGAGATAACCACAGGATACGAGCCTTCCGGTATCGCCGTATGACCCGGTATCTTGCGGGCTTTCTTGCCCGATACCCTGCTGTACCGTCCATCCTCCTCTTCCGGTTTCAGTTCGACACCCAGGAGGTTTCTCCACGTAGGCTCCAGGGTATCACAGAAGTAATGCTCCTTGTCCAACTTCTCCTTATCGAAGCTGTGCTCAAAGATACGCTTGTCGCCTATTTTTACCCCCGAACGCCAAGTACGTTTCACATCCTTATCGTTCAGGATATAAAGATGACCTATCGTATAAGTCTTCTTTTTTGCTATTCTTTTTACTACTATTTCCATAACTCAAACTCCATTAAGATTCTAATATTTTTACCTCTTTACCATCCTTGCGGTTACGTAGCTTTTCAAAACTGAATAACTGAATACTGATTACGTCACCCGTTGCACCCTTAGGCGGAATCTTCCGGATATAGTTTCGGTTCACCCAATTACGCAACATCGAAGGAGTGCCCTTCTTGTCCATACCCAACTGCGAGCGGAGATATTCTGCCTGCTGGAAATTAAAGACATCAGGCAACTGCTGCAACAGATTTGCCGGTCCACGCTTGCTCGATTTCTCGTTCGAAAAGTTCGCCCTCTTGATGGCATCACCAAAGAAACGCATCTTGCAGTAGAGGTCGTAACGCTCGCTCCAGCGGATGAACTCATCTATCTCCGGCTCCCATTTACAGCCGTTCGCCACATACAGCACACACGCCTTCAGGTAGGCGATGACGTTGGCACGGAAGGAAAGATTCTCATAAACCCTATCCTGCGACAGACGTGAAAACTCAGCATTCTCATCCTTCAGCCGGAGGGCAAGCTGGAATGCCTCAGGACAGTCAATCAGCCCCCTGGCGTTGTTCAGATTCTCGATATAAGGCTTCAGCCCCTCTCGGTAAGCATCATCGTAATCACCAAAGACAGGCATTTCATCACCGATTTCACGCTCCGGAATGGTACAGAAATTGATACGGCTTATCGGACCATCTGTCAAAACTTTCGAGAAGTAACGCTGTCCTTTCTGGATAGTGGTAGATGCGTTCCAGTTGAATCGGATGGTTACACGCTCCGTAACGCTCGATATGCCCACGCGAGTCTGGCCGTACTGGTTGTCGCTATCTGAGGCAAGACACATGATACGGAAATGCTGGTTTCCGGTTCCCTTCAGGGCATCAAACTGGTCCAGCTCATTGAGCGAAGTGTAAAGAAATCGTCCCTGCGCCTCAGCGGTTCGCATCACGAATGCCGGATTGGTCATATCGGCATCAATCTCCTGTATAACGAGGTTGTCCGGTCGCTTACGCTTGTCCTTGTTGGCGCCCTTGCGCGTCATCTCCTCCTTCCATTCCTTCTCACGTTTCAGATTCTCCGCATCCCGTTTCCGGATATCCTCCATAATATAGCTAATCGGCTTGTTTACGGACGATTTACCTGCGCCCGTACCAGCCAGCAAGCACGTAGACAATGTAGCCTCATGCACTACATTATCAATATATCGGAAGCTCGTCTGCCAGAGGTGCGTAGCCAACGGTGGGAAGATAGCGTGCGCCACAGCCGGCTTATAAATCTCCGGTGTCCGAGATAACAGCAGTTCCACCAGTTTCGGCAGTTTCTCTGGCATCGCTGGCGGGTCAGGATAATCCTCCTCGCTACTTTGAACTTGGAGATATGAACTTTGAACTGTATGATTTGCGTTAGGGCTATTAACTGTTAACTGTAAACTATTAACTTGTTGGCTGGCCTGTTTTTCCGCCAGCGCATTCACCCTTATCACATCCCTCGACATCGGCTTGCAGCTGTCAGCATATTTCGCATAGAAATCATGTATCAGCTGATGGCAGTCATCCTCCTGATAGTAGCTCGGCATTTTCGTCCTCACCACCTTCATCAGTTCCTCCTCGCTCATCACCCTCGAAGCGCCTGCGCTCATGATGGCGAGTAGCGAAGAGTGCCGAGACCCGACGGTATCAATCGCCATTCCTTCAAGCCCAGCCGACTGCACGAACAGATCAAAGGCTATCAGATTCTTCTCACTGGCCTCTCCCAGTTCACCAGAGCCATGATTGCCCGAAAGTCTATTGTTTTGAACTTTGTCATTACTATTGCTATTAACTGTAAACTGTAAACTATTAACTTTTGCAACTCCTCTTCCGTCCACCGTCAGCCCACGGTCCAGAAAAGCCTGTCTGCGAGCCTGTATCTCGCTCTCCGGCATCACTGCGCACCACATTTTAGACCGGTAGATTTCCGAGTCCTTATCCGTCAGGAAAATCATCCTTTCAGGTGTGATGCAGCTTTCATCATAAGTCACACCGAGCGCCTCACAATACGCCTTCTGCGTCTCTTCGATGGTCATCCCCACCGGCATTCTAATCCCGATATGCAGCTTCTTTCTAGCGCTATAACAGAGATGCAGCAACGAGCCGTTCCATATCCCCGAAGAGCAGTTCAGCTCGCGCGCCTTCTCAATCGCCCTCTCCACATACTCCTTATCATCCACATCGATAATCGTCTGGAAGAGAAAGCTTTCCGGCAAGGCATTCTCCTGTCTGCGCACATTATTTTTGAACATGCCGTAATGCGGGCAGAAGAAAGGCAGCTCGCTCTTCAGCCTCTCCTGCGCCTTCTTCACCGCCTGCGCATCGTTCAAATCCACTCCGTCAATCGGCAATTCACCCCGAATCTGCTGAATCATCTTCTTGATTTCCTCCGACCCGATGACCTTATCATAAGTATCGATATTGTAAGAAAAAACTTTTCCCTTATTACCTTTGCGATAAGGATTAATTGCCACTACATGTACTGTCTCCATTTTACCTCCATATTTTTATTAATCGAACACTTCGCTGTTAATCATGATATACCCTGAGCCATAGCTTACATTGATAGGCAGAATCAGCGAGTTATCAGAAATCTCGTCAACCCCGTTCGCCTCGAAGAGCGAAGCATTCTCGGCATCATTCAGTCTGCTCTTGACGAAGCCTATTACCCATTTTGCCGCAATCTTCTCGGCGGCAACACGCCTGTCTACGAGGTCCTTCACCAGCTGTTCATCGCAGAAGTTGATATCCGCATTCACGTTCTCAGCCTCCGCTTCTTCCTTCCCCATTTCCTGGTTCTCGAAGAAGAGGTTATACTTGATTTTCATATCCTTCATCATCACGATGTTCAGATTTTTCAGTTCCCCCTCCGAGTCAGCAATCGTCTCATAGAGTTTCTGAACCGACTTCTTGAAGATGTTCTTCACGTCCATCAGGCAGTAATAGATTTTGCCTCCAATCACCACCACCCTCAGTTTTCCGTACTGCGGATGAGTAAAATAAAAAGGTTTCATTGCTTTCATCTTATAAATTCCTTTTTAAAACAGTTGGGCGCTCCCACAACGGTTGATGTGCCTATACACAAAAGCCCCCGAAACCCAGACCATATCGGTTCTGAATTCCGGGGGCAAAGGTACAACAAGATGCTGAAACCTACCTGGTACGTACCTGGTACGCGTACCAGGTACGAATTAATTTGCGAAACGTTATTTACGTTATATAACAGACTGGCTAACAGATATTTATCGATTTTGCAGTTTCTCCGATAAATCCAGACATCTGTTGCTGTTCCATCCCTTTATTAAAGGCAGAGCGAAGATTCTCCTTGTCAATATTCCAAAAGGTGCCAAACACCACCCATACATTCTGTATGCCGAGTTTGGTAGAAATCTGGGACGCAAGAACTGCTGTTTTAGCTACAGAGAGTCCCTTAGGCTGGAAATGCTCATCAAGAAAGCCATGTATCGCCAAACTGGAGAGTACCATTAACCCCTGAGGATTAGCAAGAGATTCTGGCAGCGGTCGGAATTTCTCTTCTGCCTTTGCCTTTTCTTCCTTCTTCTTAGGTCCATCACCATAATTTTCAATATACGTTGCATTGTCGTGCAACTCAATAGTTCTATTATCACTCATAATTACTATGTTTTTAGATTCTATATAATTTACAATAAACTCACTGTCCAGACTTAAATAGACATCTGTTATGAAAATACACAGAGACTTTATCCTCGACAGATTGCGCTTGATTCGCGTACTTAAGTTTTTCTTCATATTGTATTATTATTATAGTTGTTTAAAGTTTCTTGCCTCATTATAGCAGAGTATGAGTGTTTGCGCTAACAATTTATGAGGGCGTAAGCAGGCTGGAGTGCTGGTGATCGTCTCTTATCGTGAGACGTGGGACCGATTCTACATCTTTTTCCTTTCGTTGAAAATTTAAGTTAATAATATGACCGAAAGATGCGTTTTTTAGTATCTATGGCCGGTTAATACTATCTTCCTCCTATTTTTCGGGATGCAAATATATAAAAAATATTAATATGTACGTAAGCTAAACTTAACATTAACATGATTTTAACATAATTAGTAACAGAAAGCAAGTTTAAATATAAGTATAGTATAAGTTAAACACAAAATCATCATCAGTAGTCGATACCGAGTAGGAGGAAAACACTAATCATAGGTATTTATATCTCCTATTTTGTGTCTGCGACATTTCTGTTGTGCAAGAAACATATGCTTATAACGTATAAATATAGTGCTAAATTACTCTTAATTTTCGACATTTGCAAGAGTCGTGAAAATGCTTAATTTTCACGATGTATACGATTTTTTAATGATTCTCAGAAAAGTATACAAAAAAAGGGAAAAAAAGTGAGCAATTTACGTTACTCGCCTTCTTCCCCTTGCTTTTATAAATTTACGGTAGGTGCATCGCTCTGCACAATCCTTATTTCATTGCAATCTTGATAGAATCCTTACCCACTTTGGCGATAACCAAAGACTCGGAAACGGCATAAGAGGCAGCACCGTTGGCTGCAACAGTAGAGCCAAGATACTTGCCGTCAGCAGCGAAGAACTTCACCACCTCGCCATCGTCAAGACCCGAGAGGCTGATGATGCCATCATGAGCCGATGCCACCACGCCCCGTGTTCTTACCTGGTTGATGTTGGTACCATTATCCAGGTTAGCATTGATCCAATACAGAGTTGCCTCCGCCTTATCAGATGCTGAATAGCCATCAGCTGTTGCATAACAGAAATATCCAATAGCATCCTTATAGTCCTGAAGATATTCTATTGGGACTTTGATAATAGTTGTAGTTGGTATTTCTGATTGAGATGTATTCTTTGACACTTTACCTTTAAAAGAAACAGTTTCAAGACCACTGCAACCATAGAAGCAACGTTCTCCCAGCGAAGTAACAGACGAAGGGATGGTAATAGAAGTTAAAGCACTGCAACTTCCAAAGCAACCATCACCCAATGAGGTAACAACATACTCTACCCCATCATTACCCTTAACCTTCTCAGGAATAATGATATCACCAGAATATTTACTATCAGTTTTAGGCATAAGAGTTGCTGTCTTAGCACCAGTATCTAACAAATAACGAAGCCCACTAATCACTTCAAATTTGGCTTCTTGTGCCATAGCACTACTTGCCGTCATAAGCATCATCACAACAAGCATGACAAAGCCCTTAAAAGAGCTATGGGTTCCACATTTAATTCCAAGAACCCTTTTCTTAAAGTAAAATTTCTCATAATCTTATATATTAAATTACACTTTCTCTATATATAAGAGGCAAAGCCTCAACTACTATATCATTTTAGAAATATCCTTCCCCTATTTTAGGAAAGACTTCAAATTTTGTCTCTTCGGGCAAAGATTCTTCTTTTCTATATTCTCCTTCAAAAGTACAACAATATTTCGAAACATGCAAGAAAATCGGGGAAAAGTTTTAGAAAAAGTTATCAGGAAGTATTAGGGGAGGCTGGTATCATATATTGGCTCGCATCAGAACTGAAATTCAAAGTCACACTTCTCCACGTTGCGCAACTTCTCCAGTTGCTCAGCCTTATGAGCCTTCAGCCTCTTCACCCATTCTGCCAGCTTGGGAGAAGAGCTCTTTATAACTATCGTTTCATTTACATGTGCCATAAGCCTATAGATTAAAATCCGAATATTTTTAAAGCTTTTGCCCTTACAGGGCGTTGGTTTATATTTCATTAATACCCAGGGTGTTGCCATGGGCTAGGAGCTTCTGCCCCTTCAGGGCGTGTGGGGCAAGCCGAAAGGGTGCAGCCGAAATATACACTACGCCTGAAGCGGCTTCAATTCTTCTTCTGTCAATCCAGTAGCCTGCATGATTTGTGACCAAGACATACCCATTGACAACAAGTTACGGGCTATTGTCAAACCTTTAGATAATTCACCTTCTGCTCTACCTTTAGCAATACCTTTAGCTATTCCCTTTTTCTCTCCTTCAACATAAGAGCCATAAAGGCCGGAGTAGTAATCGTCAATAGCCTTAATACTTTCATCGTATTTTTCCCGCTCCTCACTACTCAAGAAACGAACATCTGGCAATTTTGCAAGATGATCGAGCATCTTCTTCTGTTCCGCTAAAGGCAAATTCTTAAATACTTCATCCATTTCCATATACTTCAATACAGAAATCAATTTTTCAATGCCAGTTCTTATTTCCTCATTTTCTGAATTTCCTCCAGCGGAAGCTCGGTGGCCGTTGATACTTGCGCTTCAGAAAGACCCATTGACAAAAGGCGGTAAGCTGTGTCTAACTTTTCTTTAGCCATTCCTTTAGCCATTCCCTTTTCCTCTCCTTCAACATAAGAGCCATAAAGGCCGGAGTAGTAATCATCAACAGCCTTAATACTTTCATCGTATTTTTCCTGCTCCTCACTACTCAAGCAACGCACATCCGCCAATTTAGCAAGATGATCGAATATCTTCTTCTGTGCCGTAAAAGGCAATCTTTCCAATACTTCCATATACTTCAAAACATAAATCCATTTTTCAAAACCTGTCTCGCATTCTTCCTCACTCTTATCAAAGAAAGGAAGAGAAAGATAGATGAAACGAAGCTTGTCAGAAAACATCGAGTCACTAGACTTCTCCCTCAAAGCAACGTCTGTCCTAAACTTTGTTACCTCATGCTCCCTTGGCATAAAATTCATGATGCAAACCACATAAACCGGTACAAACTGGTATAAAATAGCTGTGCGGACACCAGCTTCATCAAATTTCTTGCGTTGGGCAACAAAAGCCTTACTAGCATAATAGATGGAACGATTCACAAAGAAAGGTACCCATCTGTTCTGCATCTCAACGATGAAATGCTTATCATCGTCGGTAACACAATAGATATCAAAGATGCAGCCACGGAGATCATTAGTATCTCCAAGCTGTTCCTTATCCTTGAATGTTACGTCCTTGATTTGAAACTCACCTTCAAACAAGTCGTTCAAAAAATTAATCAGCAAGTCCTTGCTGAACTCTTGACCGAAGAGACGCTTGAAGCCCCAGTCGGTAAAGGGGTTGATGTATCTACCCATAAATTATCAATTTAGATTCTGTAAATCTGCCGCAAAGATAAACTTTTATTTCGAAACATGCAAGAAAATCGGGGAAAAGTTTAGAAAAAGTTGCTGGCAAAGGGAGAATGTTTATAAGTGCGCGAAAATATAAGAAAGATGAAATGGTATCCGATTATTCGGATTCTTCTGTATCTTCGCGAAATAGAATCAAAAGAAAAGAATTATGAAGAAAGTATCAAATGACACCATCCGTATTCAGTATTCAGTTATTCAGTTTTTTTTTAAACCCTTACATGGATAAAGGGTTTGAAAACCCGGAAGAAAGGGATTGGTTATTTTGTAATGTATTTTTTATTATTATATTATATTATATATATTTATATATATAGATATATAGATAGTATATAAACTTTACTTTTTAAGGGGTAAAAAGTAACCCCTTAAAAAAAAACTGAATAACTGAATACTGAATAAGCTGCTGTGTTTTCTTCTCTTTAACTCTATGTTTTCTCTTATGAAAAAGTATGAGTTGCGGGGTGCAAAACGGCGAGTTAGATTGTTTAACAGGTTTCGGATTGAAAGCGTGCTGAAAATCGCGCCTTATCACACGCTGAAATTTGGTGGTATCGGGAAATTGGCGTATCTTTGCACTGTCGTTCAAAGAAAGGCTTGTGCACCCCGCCAAGTCAACATTCAACATTCAACATTCAACATTAAAACTAAAGATTATGGAAGTAAAAGGAACATTGAAATATCGTAAAGTACAGCGCACACCTCAGACTGGTGAAAACGCAGGTAAGAAGAAGTGGTATGCTACTTCGGTAACCGACCGCGAAGTGGACTTCGAGGGATTCGTATCGCATATCTCCGACCACGGCTCGCCTTACTCTCGTGGTACTATCCACGGTGTGCTGATGGATGCACTCGACCATTTGCAGGAGTTGATTCTCGACGGCAAGAGCGTGCGTCTCTCTGACCTCGGATTGTTCTCCATCGGTATGAGCTCCAAGGCGGAGGATACCAAGGAGAAGGTGACGGCTGCCAGCGTAGAGGGCGTACACCTGATTGTGAGAAACACGAAGAGCTGGAGCAATGCCGAGCTGCGCAAGAAGTGCAAGATTCAGGAGTACGGCGGCTATATCGGCACCGACGAGGAGGGCACCACAGGCGGTGGTGACACAGACACCAGCCAGGGCGGCTCAGGTACTACCGGTGGCGGAACCCAAGAAGGCGGCGGAGGCGGCTCGCAGGATAGCGGCGATGGGCTTGAATAAAGCCCTCGCCTGAGGGCCGCCCTGCAGGAGCGCCTAACGGGGGTGCGTCTCTCCCTAACACCTAGCGGAAGCCAGCGCATCCCCCACCAAGTCAACATTCAACACTCAACATTCAACATTCAAAAAGTCAACATTCAACATTAAAATAAAGATTATGAAAGCAAACACTTGGAAAACGATTTTGCAGATTGCTATCTCCGTCCTTACAGCCATCGCTACTACGCTCGGAGTTACCAGCTGTACTCTTTAAAGGTAAAAAGGTAAAAAAAAGCCTAGCGGGATGTTAAGCCAGCTAGGCTGCTCTTTTTAAAGGTAAAAGCCATAGCTTATTTAAAGCCCCCGGTGCCTGGTGCACCGGGGGCTTTTATTTTGCCACCAGGCATCACGCTGGTTCTTGTACCCCAGTATAACGGTCACCGGCGCGTAGCGGAATTGAAAATCGCTGGCCGATGAGTAAAGCAAAGGTAAAGGGCGTGCTGCTTCTGGAGCCTTTTGGGTCCCTAATCCCAAAAATCATATAGAATTTTGGGATTACAATCCCAAAAATCAGTATAAATTTTGGGATTAGGATTTTTTTCTTATCTTTGTGCCGAAATTGAAACAAAGAACTTTATTAATAACGGAAAGGGTTTAATGATATGATACAACGTCAACTGCAAGATGTGATAGAGTCGCAGATTAACTCTGCTGAACTCAAACTGCTCATCGGGCAGCATAGGATTGTAGTCATTGATGAAGCACAACGGGTAGAGAACATCGGAATCGTGTTGAAAAGAATCACAGATAATTTTTCTGATGTACAGCTACTGGTAACCGGTTCTTCCTCGTTTGATTTACAGAACAAACTAAACGAGCCGTTCACCGGACGTAAGTTTGAGTACCATCTCTTCCCCGTTTCTACAGGAGAGTTGCTCAAATCCCAGGGACTGTTGGGTGTTAAGCAGACGTTGGAAAATCGACTTATTTATGGGTCTTATCCTGATGTCATTAATCATGCAGCAGATGCGAAGGAGCTGCTTTATCATCTCGCCAACAGTTATCTTTATAAAGACTTACTCAATTTAGAAAGCGTTCGTCGTCCAGCTTTGCTGGGCAAGTTGCTTACAGCTTTGGCTTTACAGGTAACGAGCGAGGTTTCTTATAATGAGTTGGCACAAACGGTGGGAACCGATAACAAGACGGTGGAGAAATACATTGAACAGTTATTTCTGGCGAACCAACCAGCAGCAGGAAATAGATTATATAGAGGAGTGTGACGGACAATTCTCTTTGTTTGAGATGAAATGGAATCCCAAGAGAGCCAACACTCAATTTCCGAATACCTTTCTTACTGCATACGATGTGAAGGAAAAAGCCATCGTAACACCAGAGAATTGGTTGGAGTGGGTGCTGTAAATAAAAGGTAAAAAAGAGCCTAGCGGGATGTTAAGCCAGCGAGGCTGCTCTTTTAGATGAATATCGTTTAAAACTGCAGCAAAGATATAAATAATCCCTCAATGAGGGACGGATTCTTTTGAAAAGCTCCCTCATTGAGGGATGAATTTAATCATTTTTATCCCTCATTGAGGGATTTTTTACACATTGTTATTACCAAATGAGTTCGTGCCAAACTTGGCAAAAAACGCAAGTTTGGCACGAACTCAAGTTATAGTTTCAGGAGTTTGGCAAACTCCCAGACTACGATGCCGGCGGTTACGCTGACATTCAGAGAATGCTTGGTACCGAACTGGGGAATCTCCAGACAGCCATCGCTCATATCCACGATATTCTGCTTGACTCCCTTCACCTCGTTACCGAAAATCACGGCGTAGCCTTTGGAGAGGGAAGGGTGAGCCTCAGGCAGGTTCTGGAGCTTGGTGGAGCCTTCTACCTGCTCGATGCTATATACAAAGTAGCCTTTCTGCTTCAGCTTCTCTACTGCCTCTTCGGTAGTCTTGAAGTATTCCCAATCCACGCTGTCTTCGCCACCCAATGCCGTCTTATGAATCTCGACATTGGGAGGGGTGGCGGTGATTCCGCAGAGATACACCGCCTCTACACGGAAGGCATCGCAGGAACGGAAAACACTTCCTACATTATATAATGAACGCACATCATCCAGGACCACTATCAGGGGCAGCTTCTCGGCTCCCTTGAATTCCTCCAGGGTGAGGCGGTTCATCTCTATCGTTCTTAATTTGCGCATTATAATATACCTTATTATAATAATATAATCAGAGGCGGTTAAGCCTCTGCCTCTTTGGTCTTGTAGGCAAGGGCGTACATACGAATCTGCTTGATCATCGCCAGAAGACCATTGCTGCGGGTTGGACTCAAATGGTCTTTCAGACCAATTTTCTCTACGAAATAGAGGTCGGCATCCATAATCTCGGTGGGGGTATGACCGCTCAACACACGGATGAGGAGGGCGATGATACCCTTTACGATGAGCGCATCGCTATCGGCAGTGAATACGAGCTTGCCGTCTACATAATCGCATTGCAACCATACGCGGCTCTGACAGCCGTCGATAAGGTTCTGCTCGTTCTTGTATTTCTCATCGAGAGGAGCCAACTCGTTGCCCAAGTCAATAAGCATCTGATACTTGTCCATCCAGTCGGTGAAATCCTGGAACTCCTCTACTACTTCATCCTGCAATTCATTAATTGTTGCCATTATTTTATTTCTTTAATTTCGTTTACTGTAATCAACTTATAGAGCTTGTCGTTAGGGCGTACCTTATCTGGTACAGGGATGGAAACTCTCCAGCCCTGCTGCGCTGTTTCTACCGGTTTCAGGTCGTAGCGGATTTCATCGGCATGGAGATACATCACACCGGTGGTGTTACCCGTAATCAGCAGTTTCTCGCCCTTGTCGAAGGTAGATGCCTCTACGGCTACTTCTGCCACACCCAACTTAGAGAAATATTTCATCACCTTGCCCACGAGCACCTTCTTCTCGGTAGCTACGGAACCGTAATGCTTGTTCCATTCACCGAGAGTCTGCCCCTGGTAATAACCATCCCAGAAACCACGGTTGAAGACGGTGGCGAGTTTCTCATCCCACTCATCCTTCTTCTCCTCGGTAAAGGTTCCGTCGAGCACGGCAGCTATCGCCTCCTTATAACATTTCACTACGGTATATACGTATTCAGGACCACGGGCACGGCCTTCAATCTTGAAGACGCGCACACCGGCATCCATCATGCGGTCGATGAAGCGGATGGTCTTCAGGTCCTTCGGACTCATCACATACTTGTTGTCGATTTCAAGCTGGTTGCCAGTTTCGTTATCTGTAACAGTATAGCTGCGGCGGCAGATCTGCACACACTCGCCACGGTTGGCAGAACGGTTGGCATTAGCGAGACTCATGTAGCACTTGCCCGATACAGCCATGCACAGAGCACCATGACAGAACATTTCGATGCGGATCTGCTTGCCCATAGGTCCGCAGATGTTCTGCTGTTCTATCTGCTCATGGATGTGCTTCACCTGGTCCATGTTCAATTCACGTGCCAGTACGGAAACATCAGCAAAGCGTGCATAAAACTTCAAAGCCTCTGTGTTTGAGATATTTAACTGTGTGGATAAATGAACCTCCTCGCCCACTTCATTGCAATAGCTCATTACAGCCACATCGCTGGCGATAACGGCAGAGATGCCTGCCTCCTTGGCAGCATCGATGATTTCCTTCATCGTTGGGATGTCGTTATCGTAGATGACAGTATTGACGGTGAGATAGGTCTTGATACCATGCTCGTTGCAGGTAGCAGCAATCTCACGCAAATCATCGATGGTAAAATGGTTGGCTGAATGAGAACGCATGTTCAACTTGCCGATACCAAAGTATACGGAGTCGGCACCAGCCTGTATGGCAGCAGCCAGTGACTCGCGTGAGCCCACTGGTGCCATCACTTCAAATTCGTTTATCTTTGTATTCATGAATGCAATTTTCTAATTTCAGGTGCAAAGTTACACCAAAATGAAGACAAAACACAGAAAAATGGAGAAAAAATGACATAAATTCTATTATATTGACAAATCAATCACGATTATTTGTCTATATTTGCCTATAAATAAGAATATATCCCTAGGATATACTTCTTTTTATATGAATCCAATCCAGTTTTACAGCTGGTATTATTAATTAAAATGAAAGCGTATGAAGAAAGCTTTTACCTCAGGAATGATTCTGTTCCTGGCAATGACCACAATGGTTAGTTGCACACAAGAAAACGTGATGCTTGAAACAACACCACAAGTCAAGAACCAAGAAGTAAGATTCTGCTTCTTCGAAAAATCCATTGTGCCTATCGGTCAGAATGAAGAGAGCAATCTTGCCAGAACGAGAGCCGACGGGAGCGAGAAATCACTCAAGGATGCAAACCTCTACACAGATCTGCAAGTATGTCTCATTCCGAAAGGAGATGAAACTACTGCCGGCTATACCGTAAGACAGGAAAACTGGGATGACGAATTCGGAAACGTTAGCCTGCAGGTGCCGGCAGGAGAATACACGCTCGTTGCCGTAGCAGCAAAAACTGATTTGCAGCAGGAAGAACGAATCGAAGTTAAATCAAGGTATGAAATGACCTTTGCCAACAACATCGTACGCGATATGGCGTATACCCTGCAGGATATCAAGGTGGAAACGAGCAGCAAAGCCGTAACACAGAATGTTTCGCTGAAACGTGCCGTCAGCTGTTTTGAACTGCGTGCTACCGACATCATGCCCCTGACTACCAAGACTCAGGAAATCACGATAAGCGGAAGCTGCGGCACGGTGTTCAATCCTTCTACCGGATTCTGCAAAGAAAAGGCTACCATCACCCGAAACTTTTCTTTAGAAGCCAAAGAACACCAGGAAAGAAGCATTTACTATACACTCTACACCCTTCTGACCGACAAAGATATAACCGACATCCACATAACAGCTACGGCAAAAGACAAGGAAGAAAAAGTTATCAAGACCATCAGCTTTGACAACGTACACCTGGTTATCGGAAAGAAGACTACCTATACCGGTCCGATTTTTACCTACCCTGCCAACAATATGTCGTTCACAGTCAACCAGACGGAGATTCCTGCATCAGGCTATGACAAGAATTTTTAATAACCCATGGCGTTTTAAGAAAGATTAATGCCACAGATTAAAATCTTTTTTGTATTTTTGCGGCATGGAAAGAAAGAATATTATAACCATAGGACTCGCTCTGCTTGTATTCGCCGGTTGCGGATACAGACATCAGCGAGCCGGTATCCCAGAGACAGGTGAAGGCGAGGATTATCTTCCGGAGCGCATCCACCTGATCAGTACTACGCCCGTCAAGGACCAGGGCAACAGCGAACTCTGCTGGGCATACGGCATGCTTGCCACCATCGAAAGCGAGCACATCATGAAGGGAGATTCCGTGAATCTCTCCATCGCCTACATAGCCCGCATGATGCTGGAAGAACAGGCACTGGAATATTACTTTGCACAGGGAAAGAAGAACATCAGCCTGCGCGGTACTGCCCCGATGCTGATACATTATATAGATAAGTATGGTGCACAACCTTACGACAGCTATGAAGATCCGAAGCATGTGAACTACAAGGTGCTCTGCCGCAAGGTGCAGAAACTGTGCGATGGCGCCATCTCGAAGAAAGTGGGCATCAGCCAGCTCAAGGAGGAACTGGACGACCTGTTTGACGCAGAAATAGGCTACATGCCTGCCAAGGCCGTACACATGCTGGGTGCCGAATATACCCCTCAAGAGTTTGCCCACAGCGTATGCTATCCCGAGGAGTATGTATCGCTCACCAGTTTCTCGCATCATCCTTACAGAGAATACTTTGCGCTCGAGATTCCCGATAACCGGATGAACGATGCCTATCTGAACCTTCCGCTCGACGAGCTGATGCTCCACATCAGGAAGGCGGTAGAAAAAGGATATCCGGTATGCTGGGAAGGTGACATCAGCGAACCTGGCTTCAAGGAACCAAGGAAGAACTGTGTAGACATACAGCCGATGGAACGCCCCGTGACCCAGGCATCGCGACAGAAGGAGTTTGAACAGCTTCGCACCACCGATGATCATGTGATGGAAATCATAGGTACCTTCATGAAAGGCAAGCAGAGATTCTACGTCTGCCGCAATTCATGGGGCAAGAACTGGGGCAACAAGGGACTCATCTACCTATCGGAAGACTATCTGCGCCTCAAGACCATCGCCGTGTTCATGAGCGAAGAGGCATATATAATGAAGAGGCATATATAATAAGGTATAAGCTCCCAAACAGGCTTCAGACATAAGAAATGTGTTAAAATGGTTGACATACATCAAATAGCTGTTAAATAGCACGTGTGTGCGCACACACATAGTTGATTTATATCAAAAAAGAGGCTTTTTTATGTGATTTTCTCTTAAAACATTTGGTGGGTTCGGAAAATCGTCGTACCTTTGCATCGTCAATAAGACAAAAAGGTTATTAGGTTTTTAGGTTAAGATTGTTAGTTGTTTTAGGTTATTAGTTAGTTTAAAGGTAAATTAAAGATTGTTTATTCAAGGACAACAAAAAGTTTAGGTTATTAGGTTTTTAGGTTTAAGATTGTTAGTTGTTTTTTTATTAGGTTTTAGTTTAAAGGTAAAGAAAAGATTGTTTATTCAAGGACAACAGGATAATTTCAACAGGTGAGTTGAAGGTAAAAAGATCAAATGTATGGGATAACCAAAGATGACGCCTGAGCAGAATTGCTGCTTCGGGCTTCGTAATGGAAGGGGTAACAAAAAGCCCTTGAGTTATGAAAAATTTGGGAATATCGTATTAGAAGAGCGCAATTTCGAAATCATTCGAAGTTGCGCTCATTATTTTATCCCCTAGGTAAAGGAGCTAGGACATATGTATTACTACATAAAAACTTTGCCAAAGACTATAGCCATAACTCCTTAAAGTACTTAACTCATTTACTCCTAGACTGGAGAAAGTTCAGTTTGAGAAAAAATAACCGCCAAATTATTTTGTTTTACCAACGAAAAGTCGTAATTTTGCAGAAGATATATAAAGATAAGAAATTATGGCAAGACATCCTCTCTGGAACGAAGAATACTGGCTCCTGCTGTTGCAGCTGTACCAGAAGAAGCCCATGGGCGTGAAACCTCTCTATTCGAAAGGGATGGTCGACTTGAGCCTGGAACTGCATATTCCACCTGAGTTTCTGCACGAACAGATGTTCAAACTCAGAATGGTGACTCCGAGAATCAAGCGACTATGGGAGAAATATGCCGATAAGCCACAGAAACTGAAGCGCGATATACAGCGCATCAGGCAGATGAACGGCTGCGGAAACGCCATACAGTTCTTCGAGGGAGTGGAAGTGAAGGAAACATTCGAGAAAAACTGGGAACCACTGGAAAGTGAACCATCGCTCACCCCCGTGAAACTCATCATCATCCTCGATCTCTACTTCCAGCTTACGCCAATCACCATGGTGCCGGAAACACCGGAAATCATCGACCTGGGAAAACTCATCAGGACATCACCGAAGGTCATTGCCGATGCGATGGGCGTATTCATGTACTGCGACCCCTATCTCAACCGCGAAGATGTGCTGATACACCCGCTGCTAGAAGCATGCAGCGACATCTGGCACCAATATGGAAACGGAAATCCAGACAAGCTTTACCAGCTTGCCAACGAACTAAAAGAATATTTTAAGTAATTATGGCTCAAAAACTCATACAGACACAGGCACAGAAGTTACAGCAACTTCAAAGACTTTCAGCCCAGCAAATGCTGCAGGTGAAACTGTTGGAAATGCCGCTCACGGAACTGGAAGACAGTATCAATGCAGAACTGGACGATAATCCCGCTCTGGAAAGCGAGAACCCAGACGACATGCTCAACGAGAATGTCGCCAATGATGATTCGCCCGCAGATGATGAGTACGACAACAGCAGCGATGAGGATGCCTACGAGGCTGAATCTGAAAAAGAAGAAAGAAAAGACGAACTGGACCAGGCACTGGAAAGCATCGGAAAAGACGACCAGATGCCTGACTACAATACAGACAGATACAACAACCAGGACAGCGCTGACTACGAAGAAATGGTTTACGGTGACACCACCTCTTTCTATGATAAGCTGAAGGAACAGATGGACATGCAGCCGCTCAGCGACAAGGAGAAGGAAGTAATGGAATATCTCATAGGTTCACTGGATGACGACGGACTGCTCCGCAAGGACCTGGACAGCATCTGCGATGAACTCGCTATCTATCACAACATCGATGTTACGGAAAAAGACATCGAGCACGTGCTCCACATTCTACAGACCTTCGACCCAGCCGGTGTAGGAGGAAGAAGTCTGCAGGAATGCCTCCTGCTGCAGGTTAAGAGACTGCCGAGAGGTGTGCTCCGCAAGACGATGGAAGAGGTGTTTACTGACTATTTTGACGAGTTTACCAAGAAACATTGGGACAAGATCAAGGCAGGACTGGAACTGAACGATACACAGGTAGAAACCCTGCAGGCAGAAATCAGAAAGCTGAACCCGAAACCGGGCGCATCGATGGGCGAAACAGAGGGAAGAAACATGCAGCAGATTACCCCCGACTTCATCATCGACACCAATGACGACGGAACGATTACATTCTCGCTGAACCGTGGCAACATTCCGCAACTGACGGTTTCGCCATCATTCACCGACATGATTGACACCTACAGGAAGCATAAAGACAAGATGAGCCGGAGCGACAAGGAAGCCCTGCTCTACGCCAAGGAAAAGGTGGACAAGGCACAGGGATTCATCGAAGCCATCAAGCAGAGAAGACATACCCTCATCGTCACCATGAAGGCAATTATCGACATACAGCGGCAGTTCTTCCTGGATGGAGACGAGGCTGACCTGAAACCGATGATCCTGAAGGATGTAGCAGAACGCACGGGACTGGACATCAGTACCATCTCGAGAGTGAGCAACGTGAAGTATGCCCAGACTAAATGGGGCACCTTCCCGCTGAAGTTCTTCTTCACAGACAGCTACACCACTGAAGACGGCGAAGAGATGTCTACCCGCAAAATCAAGATTGCCCTGCACGACATCATCGAGAAAGAAGACAAGAAAAAGCCAATCAGCGATGATGCACTCGCCAAACTGCTGAAGGAGAAGGGATTCCCTATCGCACGACGTACGGTGGCAAAATATAGGGAACAACTGGGCATACCGGTGGCACGACTCAGGAAATAAGATAGTGGTATGAGTCAGGAAGAAACCGGGGCCCACCACAAAATATTTGAGAGATAAAAAGAATATATACGTTATTAGTGTTATGAAAGAGAAGAATATCATATTGACAGCACGCATCATGAGCATGATCTTCACGCCCTTCTATCTGCCGATGGTAGGACTGATTGCTCTGTTCATCTTCAGTTATATGTCGCTGTTACCGATAGGATACAAACTGGTGATGCTGGGCATGGTCTACCTCCTGACCGTCGTAGCTCCATCGCTACTCATCCACCTCTACCGCATGGTTCAAGGCTGGACCTCGCGTGAGCTGGGCAAGAAGGAGCGTCGTATTGTGCCTTACATCCTCTCTATCGTATGTTACTTCGGCTGTTTTTTCTGGATGGAATACCGCAATACGCCTCGCGTCATCAGTATCATCGTAGTGGTAGCGCTGGCGATACAGATGATTTGCGCCTTCATCAATGTATGGTGGAAGATCAGCACCCATACGGCAGCCATCGGAGGTGTGGCAGGAGCTCTGGTGTCTTATTCTGTAGCCTTCAATTTCAATCCGCTGTGGTGGCTCTGCCTTGTGCTGATGATGGCAGGCGCAGTAGGAAGTGCCCGCATGATACTCCGACAACATACGCTGTCACAGGTAGTTGCAGGATTTCTGATAGGCACCGCCTGTGCTATATTGGTAATATAAAGTTTATAATAAAATATAAGAAGAAATGAAACCATTAGTAAGCATTATTATGGGCAGTACAAGCGATCTGCCTGTTATGGAAAAAGCATGTAAGTGGTTGAACGACAACCAGATTCCTTTTGAGGTTAATGCCCTCTCTGCTCACCGCACTCCAGATGCAGTAGAGTCATTCGCCAAGGGAGCCAAGGAGCGTGGCGTAAAGGTTATCATCGCCGCTGCCGGTATGGCTGCCGCCCTTCCTGGTGTTATCGCGGCATCTACTCCTCTGCCAGTAATCGGCGTGCCTATCAAGGGTATGCTCGATGGTCTTGATGCCATGCTCAGCATCATCCAGATGCCTCCTGGCATTCCTGTAGCTACTGTTGGTGTGAATGCGGCTCAGAACGCTGCCATCCTCGCTGCTGAAATGATTGCTCTTGCCGACGAGGAAGTGGCTCAGAAGGTAGAGGCTTGGAAGGCGGGTCTCGGTGCCAAGATCGAGAAGGCCAACAAGGACCTGGCTGAGGTGAAATACGACTTCAAGTGTAATTAATCTAATATGTGATATGCCCCATTCTTTTGGGGCATATCTTATCTTATATATTATGGTAGATTTATTCAATTATACCCGCCGTGCCTCTTCTGTGGCACATATCGGAGCCATCGACCTGGGTGGCGATAATCCTATCCGCATCCAGTCGATGACCACCACCAACACCAATGATACTGAGGCTTGCGTTCAACAGGCTGAAGAGATTATCAAGGCTGGTGGCGAGCTGGTGCGCTTCACCACTCAGGGTTCCCGCGAGGCAGAGAACATGAAAAACATCAATGCCGGCATCCGTGCCGACGGCTATCAGACTCCGCTCGTAGCCGATGTTCACTTCAATCCTAACGTTGCCGACGTGGCTGCTCTCTATTGCGAGAAAGTGCGCGTCAATCCTGGCAACTACGTGGATCCTGCCCGCAAGTTCATCAAGCAGGAATATACCGACGAGGAGTATGCCCACGAACTTCAGAAGATTGAGGATCGCTTCGTACCTTTCCTCAACATCTGCAAGGAACATCATACTGCCATCCGCATCGGTGTGAATCATGGTTCACTCTCCGACCGCATCCGCAACCGCTATGGCGATACGCCAGAGGGCATCGTAGAGAGCTGTCTCGAGTTCCTGCGCATCTGCAAGAAGGAGAAATTCCACGATGTGGTTATCAGCATCAAGTCATCCAACACCGTAGTGATGGTTCGCTCCATGCGCCTCCTGGTAGAAGAAATGGAGAAGGAAGGCATGAACTACCCACTCCACCTCGGCGTAACCGAAGCCGGCGAAGGCGAAGATGGCAGAATCAAGAGTGCCGTAGGTATCGGTGCCCTCCTGGCTGATGGCATCGGCGATACCGTTCGTGTAAGCCTGAGCGAGGAACCGGCTGCAGAGATTCCTGTGGCACGCCATCTGGTAGATTACATCGGCAAGAAGAAGGGGCATCTGATGATTCCTGCCGCAGCTTGTCCTTCATTCGACTGGCTGCGCCCTACCCGCCGCGAAACCGTGGCTGTAGGCAATATCGGCGGCAGCCACGTTCCTGTAGTCATCAGCAACCGAATCAACGGCGAGAGCACCATTTGTGAGAACAAGGATGCTACTCCAGACTATATATACATCGGCGGCAAGATGCCTAAGCAGTTTGTGGCTGGCCAGAGCTACATCATAGATTACAACGTTTACGAGACGCTGAACAGCAAGCCAGAGACGACTGGTGCCAAGCTCTACCCTATCTTCCCTGCCATGGCAATGCCGCTCATCGCCAGCATCAAGGCAGACGTGAAGTTCCTCACCCTGCAGTTTGGAACTCCTGCCGAGGAATATATCGCCTGTCTGAAGGCTCATCCTGAGGTGGTGGTTATCTGCGTAAGCAATCATCAGAACCGCCTGGGCGACCAGCGTGCATTGGTTCACGAGATGATGAATGCCGGCTTGAAGAACCCTGTGGTTTTCGCCGAGATGTACCAGCACGGCAAGGAGGAGAAGAGCGACTTCCAGCTGGAGGCTGCTGCTGATATGGGAGCCTTGATGATTGATGGTCTGACCGATGGTATCTGGCTGATGAACAATGGAGACATCCCTGCCCAGACAATAGATGAAACCGCTTTCGGAATACTTCAGGCAGCCCGTCTGCGCACCAGCAAGACCGAGTATATCAGTTGTCCGGGATGCGGCAGAACCCTCTACGATCTTCGTGAAACCATCGCCAAGATAAAGGAGGCAACCAAGCATCTCAAGGGTCTGAAGATAGGTATTATGGGCTGTATCGTGAATGGTCCAGGCGAAATGGCGGATGCCGACTACGGCTACGTAGGTGCCGGTCCTAACCGAGTAAGCCTCTACCGCAAGCAGGTTTGCGTAGAAAAGAATATTCCGCAGGAGGTGGCAGTAGAGCATCTACTCGCCCTCATCGACTCGGACAAGCAATAATTATTTAGGCACGGATTACACAGATTACACGACTCTTTATTAGAGATTATGATATGGTTTATTAGCAGTTGCGCCATAAATCCGTGTAATCCGCGTAATCCGTACCTAATTTATACCCGCCCCTAATCACTCCCCGTTCCTAATCCATAGTACCTTCAAAAGTTCAGGAATGAATGTTATCTTTAAGTTAATCTCCACCTCTTTATATGGCTCTTTCACAAAAAAAATGTATCTTTGCAACTGTAATCATCAAAAACTGAAAAGATTATGGCAAATACTAAACTGCTCCTGGTAGAGGATGATGAAAACCTCGCCTATATGGAGAAAAGTTGCTTCGAAGATATCATCGGAGGATATGAGGTGAAAACCGCCGTAAACGGCAAGGAAGGACTGAAGGTGTGGCAAGACTTTCAGCCCGATGTTATCGTATCTGATATCGACATGCCCATCATGGACGGAATAGAAATGGTGAAGAAAATACGCGAGGTTGACGGAAAAACCATAATTCTGTTTACCACCGGACTCACCTCGCCGAAAGACCTGAAGGCAGGTTATGCCGCCGGGGCCAACAACTATGTGAAGAAACCGTTTATTCCGGAAGAACTTGATGCTCATATACATAGCCTGCTCCAACTGAAAGCCGGAGCCCGCAGCGAAAACTCCAGCAACCAGATAAAACTGGGTAAATACATTCTAGAAGCCGACCATGCTACTCTGAAAGATACGCAAGATGGTAAACAGAAAATGCTCACCGCACGAGAGGCAAAGATTCTGGAACTGCTGGCAGTAAACAAAAACGAGGTGGTGCGCCGCGAAGCCGTATTGAGCCGGTTCTGGGGAGTGGAAGACAAAGACTATTTTGCTTCCAGAAGTTTGGATGTATTCATCAAGAAAATCCGCACAGCGCTGGAAGACGAACCGGGCGTAGAACTGAAAACCATCAGAGGTGTGGGATTCAAACTCATCGCAGAATAGACGCATCTCAAGCCTCAGGATATCAGTAAAACGAATCATCTCTATACGGAATGATAGAAAAGAAAACAGATTATTAAAGACAAACATATATGTTAAAAGCGATACTATACTTCTTTCTCCTGATAGCTGAATTTTTCATCACTATCCTGATAAGCGGTTTCTGCTTTGGCCTGTATTATGCCTATATAGGTAGTGATCACATGCCAGGCAACAGCAAGGGAGATATGACTATAACAGAAACGTTTCCTTTCATCATAGCTTTCACCCTGATAGCTACACTCATCATCTGGTTTACCTTTCATAAAGGCAAGTTTTCGAGTTTTACGCTTGGCAAGGTAAAGCCAGAGAGCAAATGGCAACTCATGCTCTACGGCTCTATGCCGATGCTGGGCTTTACCATCGCCTATTATGCCCTGATGAGCTACTTAGGCATTCATTTTATACCTAAAGAAATGAGCCAGTTCGGCTTTTTCCAGATTCTTCCACTGATGCTGGTAGGCACATTTATCTCAGCCTACGTTTTCTATGGTGCTATTCTGGAAGAACTTCTGAAAAGCGGAAAGAAGAAATGGGTCGTTCTGCTTGTATACTTGCTCATGATTATGCCAACTACGCTGACAGCAGGTTCGGGCGAGGGAATGGCACTCTGGATATTTTACGTCCTGGCAGCCCTCCCGTGCACCTTATACGGTTTCTGGCTTTACTGCAAAACCCGAAGTTCCATCGTTATATTCGCGGTTTATCTCATATCCAATATGGTTCCGATCAACCTGGGCAGCAACAGGGTTACCATCCTAGTATGCATCCTGGGACTGGGCATGATGGGCTATGGATTCTATCTTCTCAAGAAGAATATAGAACCATTGCTGATACAAGAGGATGAGGAAGAAAAAGAATACTAAAACCACCTGATTATGAAGGCAAACAGAACCAAAATGCTCGGTACGATAGCGCTGGTAGCCGTACTATGCATGCAACTTTTCTGGATATACAACTCATTCCAGATGAGCGTTCACCAGATGGGCTACGATAATCCCTGGAGTCTGGCAGCCGATGTGAGGGCGCATGCCTTTTTCTCGGCACTCTACCAGAGTCGCATCACCCTAATCACTTCTCTACTCACCATGGTGGTCATTATTCTGAGCCTTATCGACCAAATCAACTATATTGATGAGCAGGAAAGGGTTCGCCTGCTGCGCGAGGATTTCTCCTATGCAATGGTTCACGACATGAAGTCGCCGCTCACCTCTATCATCATGGGAACCAAATATCTGCACAGCGGCGTACTGGAGAAGAAGCCGGAAATGAAGGAGAAATATT
Source organism: Segatella copri DSM 18205 (assembly GCF_025151535.1). Classification (NCBI taxonomy): domain Bacteria; kingdom Pseudomonadati; phylum Bacteroidota; class Bacteroidia; order Bacteroidales; family Prevotellaceae; genus Segatella; species Segatella copri. Next base: position 2,774,075 of record NZ_CP102288.1, on the reverse strand, counting down.
TCTGTATCGTAGAAGACGAGGCACAGCATCTGCTTGCTCTCATCAACCGCCTGCTTACCATCTCAAAACTGGAACATGGTAAACTGAGTATCCAGAAGGCTAAAATAGATCTGGAGGCGATGATAGAGGATGTGGTGGATAAATACAAGGCGAAATCGGCGAAACCGATTCATATCACCACCCTATTCGGAGCCACTTCGGCACTGGCAGATGAGGAATATCTGAAGGAGGCTATCAGCAATATAGTAGATAACGCCACCAAATACTCGAAGGAAGAAATCAACATTCAGATTTCCACCTCCGAGAATGAAAGAAATGTATATATCAAGATATACGATGAGGGTATCGGCATAGCCAGAAGTGAGATGAAAACAATCTTCAACCGCTTTGAGCGTGCTGCTGAGCACGAAAGAGACGCCCGGAAGACCCGTGGCGGCTTCGGTATCGGTCTGAACTACGTGCTGCAGGTTATCAATGCCCATGGCGGCAAAGTAAGCGTAAAGAGCGAAAAAGGCAAATGGTCGGAGTTCACCATATCGCTGCCGAAATAATCAGCTTGCACAGCCATATTAATAACAAAGCTCCCGATGCATCATGCACCGAGAGCTTTGTTTTATCTTATTTCACGATAGAAGAAACCGGATTTCTCACACCCTTCATTCCTACGAGGAATGCCTTGGCAGCACCAAACTTGAGGAACATATCCAAACGGATAGGAATATGATTATCATCATCGGTTACATAGAAATCTACGATTCTCTTATACTTGCGATTCTCATACTCCATATAGGCAAGGCGCAGGCAACGGTACTTCACACCATTATCTGCCTTGATGGTAACCTTACCATCAAACTTTATCTGAGCTGGAGTGCGGTTCTTTCCATCAGCAATAGGGAATTTTACGGTATAACCCTTCTTCCAGTTGGCAGGATTGAAACTGCGGGCACGCAGGAAGATGTTCATCATGTCAAAAACACAATCATCGTAAGTGGCATTCTTCCATACATGCTTACCATCATGCTGCTGACGATGCTGTTTGAGATTACACCTACCGCCAGAATAGCTGTAGAATACCTCATCTACCGTATAGCGCTTGCCCTCGTGAGCTCCCTTACGGAAATACATAGGCGCCAGATCGGTGCCGCTGTAGCAGAGCAGAGTATCGCGAAGCACAAAGATATCATCTACACGCTTATTGCCTCTTGTAACAAGAGAACCGCGATAAGCAGGCTTACCATGACGGGTGGTTTGGACGATAGACATACTGGCATTACCAGCTTTTACCCAAACAAACTTCCAATTGTAATACAGATTGTAAGTAAGGAACTCACCCGACTTGAAGGCTGTATTACGGAAGGTACACTGGGCAGACACCGTAGTGCTGACCAGAAGTAGCAATAATGCAATCCCAAATGATTTGATCGTTTTCATAACTCTTTATAATTTAGGAATGTACTCGATGCCAAGTTTCTTGGCACGTTGCGCATTTTGGTTCTTAACTTTCTTTTCTTTATCAGGCTTCTGCTTGGTAATGACACCAGGCTTCTGACGGGAAAGTTCACGGGCCGTAGGATCCCAACTCTCGGTTAAATCCCATTTAGCCTTGCATTCTATCACGTCTGGATAGTAATACACCTCTTCTGCCTGTTCATCCTTATCATAGCAGCCTGTATCCCACTTGCCGTTGCCGTTGCAGTCTACTATCAGACGCATGTAATACTTCTCCGGCTTGAGATAATAGAATTCGGCTACTCCGTTCACTGCCTTCACTTCTTTCACCACCTGATCCTGCGCATTGAGTAGCTGAACGAGGAGCGGATGATTGTCGAAATCGTTCGTTACATTAATGAGCAGCGTGCCGTAAGTATCCAGAGAATTGACCTTGAAACCCTGTTTCACAGGTTTAGATACAAGTCCGTAGATGTCCTGGAACGCGGCAGAATCAACCTCCAGACTATATTCTATGTCCGGACGCCACTCGCCTCTTAGAATATACTTGCGGTTGCCCAGCGGCTTAAACTCCATCGGTGCCCTATACCATAGCGTATCATGCTTGGCATAGAGATGAATGCCTGCCGTATCGGCCTTGGCAAGCGGCGTATTGAAGGTGAAGATAACATTCTTGTCAGGATCGAGCTGAGAAGAGACACTCATCTGAACATCAAGCGGTTTTACAGCCATCACGCTATCATAAGGTTCACCCTTCTTCTTCAGTTTTTCCTGCTTCTTGGTCCATTTCTCCAGTTCCTTAGCCTGCGCCTTCATACGCTTTTCGTAAGGTTCCTTCGAAAGAATTTCGAGCGTATCAGTCTGGTTGCGGAGCACGCCCGTACTGTCTGTCATACGGTAAGTAAGCTCTATATTCAGTGTATCCTGGTTGACCAGCGCCGTATCCTTGAGCCAATAGGTAAGCGTATCGTTCTTCTCCGATTTTTCCAGAATAAAGGCATCTTTCTCATTAAAATTCAAGCCCTTGATCTGTGGCAGGATAGAATCACCATAACTGTAATAGAGAGAGAAGCAGTTGGCCTTCTGACGCTCTGCCTTGAGGAAGAAGCGGTCGGAAACCAGTTCGGTAAAGGCACGGAGCACTACATTATCCGGTAGGAAATGAGTATAATTAACCTGATCTATCGACTTGATATGCAAGGAATCAATCCATGTAGTATCCTGTCGTACATCCGGCTTGCTTGATGGCACGATAATATCATGAGAAAAAGCGAGTTTTTCGCTTTTCTGACTGAACATATAGTTGCCATCCATATCCTGCAGGGCATAGATGCGGTAAGAGCCAGGAGCCACACCTTTTATGACGAAGCGACCACGGCTATCGGTACGGCTTACACGCAGCATAGGCTTGGTCTTAAAGGCTGAATCGGCATGATCAGCGTAAAGACCTACCAGAATACCCTTGATAGGCTCCAGATTCTCTGATTCGAGCACATATCCCGACACCTCCATCGTATCGATGACCTCGCCGGTAGAGAAACTGTAGGTATAGTTTCCCATCGGATTGCCCTCGTTATTATCGCTGATGGCATCGGAAAAGTCGATGGTATAGGTAGTATTCGGCTTAAGCGAATCTACCAGAGAAATCTGAATATGCTTGCCCGAAGCCTTGATTTCAGGCACTTCGAGCTGCGGAGGCGAAACAACCACTTTCTCGGTAGGATTATCTACCTTGATATATTCGTCGAAATAGATATTCACCTTCTTCTGCTTCACATTTACGCCCTTATCGGCTGGCGAAGCTCCAATCACCTTAGGAGGAGTTTCGTCGAACCAACCACCATCCGGCTGTCCCATCTTGGCACAGGATGCCAACATGAGGAAAGCTAAGACGTAGAAAGGCAGAAACAGTGAATTTGCCTTCAACTTGCTCTTTATGTCGTTCAATTGAATCATTCTTTATATCTTCTTAATATCGCAGCATCACTTCAACTTCAGGCGAAAGAAGCATGCAGCTTGTTTTATTTGTTCATCATGAGCATCTCATCAATGTTCTTGCGGCTGTTGCTCAAGCGTGGAATCTTATGCTGTCCACCTAACTTGCCCTTGCTCTTCAGCCATTCATTGAAGAGTCCCGGCTTGGCCTTCACTATCTCCAGATGCTGGAGGGTAACGTCGTGAAAGCGCTTGGCCTCGTAATCGCTGTTGATTTCCTGCAGCTTCTGGTCTAACAGACTGGCAAATTCATCGAGGCTGGCTGGCTCCTGAGAGAACTCTATGAGCCACTGGTGACGGCACTTGGCATTACTGTCCATATAAACCGGCGCAGCGGTATAATCAGAAATCTGAGCACCCGTCTTCTCGCAGGCATAAGCCAATCCCTTCTCGGCATTATCCATGATCAGTTCCTCGCCAAATGCATTAATAAAGTACTTGGTACGGCCGGTAATGACAAACTTATAAGGATTTTTGCTGGTAAACTGAACCGTATCGCCGATGAGATAGCGCCACAAACCACAGGAAGTGGTGATGATCATAGCGTAGTTCTTGCCTACCTCAACACCCCAGAGAGGCACAACGGTAGGATTCTCGCTGCCGAATTCGTCCATAGGGATAAACTCGTAGAATACATCATAATCTATCATAAGCGACATAGCTGGGTCTGCCGGATCATCCTGCAGCCCGAAGAATCCCTCGCTGGCATTATAAGTCTCCATATAATGCATGTTCGGCGAAGTGATGAGCTGTTCATACTGCTTGCGGTAAGGAGTAAAGGCAATACCGCCATGGAAGAATACCTCCAGATTAGGCCATACCTCTTCCAGATGCTTCTTGCCGGAAAGTTCCATGACACGCACCAGCACACTAAGCATCCAGCTAGGAACACCCGAGATATTGGTTACGTTCTTATTCATCGTTTCGCGGGCAATAAGGTCGCGTTTCACTTCGAAATCGCTCAGGAGAGCAGTTGACTTCTTAGGAACACGCACCAAATTGGCAAGCGGATTGATATTTTCGATGAGGATAGCGCTCAGGTCACCCACCAGACTATCCGACACATTATAGTTAGGCGAATGGCTTCCACCTAAAATAAGGCTCTTGCCATCAAAGAGTCTGCTCTTCGGATTATTGCACAGATAATAGGCTACGGCATCAAAGCCTCCGGCATAATGAATGCCATGCAAGCCATCATGAGAAACCGGGATAAACTTACTCTTATCGTTGGTGGTGCCAGATGACTTGGCGTACCATTTTACCAGTCCCGGCCATAGAATATCCTTTTCGCCATGGCGCATACGGTCGATATCCCCCTTCAACTCCTCGTAGGTATTGACAGGAATATTCTGTGCAAATTTATCATAACTGTTAGTGGTATTTAATAAATGCTTGACACCATATTCAGTATTTTTTCCTTTATTTATAAGGTGCATAAGCACTTTATGCTGCAAATGTTCTGCATCATAGACATACTTCTCCAACTCCTTCTGCCGAGGTTTGAAGACGTTACTTACTATCGTTGTTAAACTCATATCTAGATATATATCATTTAAGTAGATGCAAAAGTAAATCAAACTTTTGATATAGAGAAAGTTTTTACTATTTTTTAATACAAAAGGGTAAGATAAAGTATACAAAAAGGAAATATACAACACAAAAGACTCCCATAAGTGGCGATATTTACCATCTTATGGGAGTCTTCTGTTAAATCGTATTTCCTATCCGAAAAGAGATACAGTTTACTCATCGTTACCGAAAGCAGCCGCTTCGGCAGCGGCAATAATCTCTTCTCTTGATAATTCCTTAGGCTGAGCCGTGATGTCGCTCAAATCGAACTCATCACTCTCCTTCTTTTCATCCTTCACCTCGACCTGCACTTCAGTTTCCTGGGCAGTTTCGGCAGATTTCTCTGTGAAAACCTCCTCTTTGAAAACATTGATGTGCTTCTCCTCTACCGGTGCGTTTTGTGCATCAGCATCCTGCGAGATGATGAAATCGTCTTTCACTTCTGTGTTAGGCACGTTTTCAACAGGTTCCTCTTCCATCTTGGTGCGGTTAGCCTTAGCTGTGAACACAGCATCAATATACTGTGGTTCTTTGCGCAGTTTTTCCAAGCTAGTCTTAGAAGCCACCTGCTGGCTTTCCTTCTTGGAATAGCCCTTTCCTACTCCACCATCAACACCTTCGAGTACAACCTGATAGGTGAAAATCGGGCTACCATTCTTGTCTTTTTGCTGGTCTAGCATAACGAAATCCAGCTTCACGCGGTTTTTCTGGCTCCATTCGATGAGTTTGCTCTTGAAGTTAACCTCCTTATAAGCCACCTTATCGATGTTTATCATTTGTGCCAGAATACGTTTCTGCATAAAATACATGCAGGCATCGTAACCACGGTCCAGATAAATGGCACCTACCAAAGCTTCGAACGCATTTCCTCCCATATAACTGTTATGAGAAGAACTGTGGCCATTAGAAAGAATCAGCTGGTTGATGCCCATTTCCTGTGCCAGTTTATTCAGCGTATCACGCTGCACTAACTTGCTTCGGGTATTGGTAAGGAATCCCTCACGCTTGCCAGGGAAATGCTGGTACACGATATCTCCTACTACAGCATCCAAAACCGCATCACCCAAGAACTCCAACCGCTCGTTGTTCACTGGTTTTCCCTTAGAATTGCGGTGCATGATGCTCTTGTGCAACAGCGCCATCTTGTAGTAGCTGATGTCGTGAGGATAAAAACCGAGGATTTCATATAAAGACAAATAAAGCTCTTTATCCTTGCGGAAAGAGAGCTTTATCCTATCTATAAAATTATTCAGCATACTTCTTAAATACTACACAGCAGTTGTGACCGCCGAATCCGAAAGTATTACTCAATGCAGCACGAACCTCACGCTTCTGAGCTTTGTTGAAGGTAAAGTTCAAGTTGTAATCGAGCTCTGGATCATCATCACCCTCTTCGTGGTTGATAGTAGGAGGAACGATATCGTTCTTCACACTAAGAACACAAGCCATAGCCTCTACTGCACCAGCAGCACCAAGGAGGTGACCAGTCATTGACTTGGTAGAACTGATGTTGAGTTTGTAAGCTGCATCACCGAAGACAGCCTTGATAGCCTTAGCCTCTGAGATATCACCTACGTGGGTAGATGTACCGTGAACATTGATATAGTCAATGTCCTCTGGCTTCAGATTGGCATCAGCAAGTGCACGCTCCATAACGAGCTTAGCACCAAGACCCTCAGGATGAGATGCTGTGATGTGATAAGCATCGGCACTCTCGCCCTCACCTACCATCTCAGCATAAATCTTCGCACCACGAGCCTTAGCGTGCTCAAGTTCCTCGAGAATCAAGCAACCTGCACCCTCGCCCATGATAAATCCATCACGGCTTGCGCTGAACGGACGTGAAGCATGCTCTGGGTCATCATTACGTGTTGACAATGCATGCATAGCATTGAAACCACCTACGCCACAAGCGCAGATAGCAGCCTCTGCACCACCGCTAACGATGATGTTTGCCTTACCCAAACGAATCAGGTTGAAGGCATCAGCCAATGCATTGCTTGAAGAAGCACATGCAGATGTAGTAGTGTAATTTGGTCCGTGGAATCCAAAGTGGATGGAAATCTGACCAGAAGCGATATCTGCAATCATCTTAGGGATGAAGAATGGATTAAACTTAGGACCATTCTCCTCGTGAGTACCATAGTACTTCACCTCATCCTCGAAAGTCTTGATACCACCGATACCTACACCGAATACAACGCCAACGTTGTTCAAGTCTTCCTTCTCAAGATCGATATTAGCATCCTTTACACCCTGCATGGCAGCAATCATAGCCAACTGGGTATAACGGTCAAGCTTGCGAGCTTCCTTACGATCAATCCAATCATTGATGTTTAGGCCTTTAACCTCGCAAGCGAACTTGGTCTTGAAAAGGGTTGTATCGAAATGAGTAATAGGCGCAGCACCGCTCTTACCAGCAAGGAGGCTCTCCCAAGTTTCCTCAGGAGTATTACCAACTGGAGTCACAGCACCGAGACCTGTTACAACAACTCTTTTTAATTCCATTTAGTATAATTTAGCTGCTAAATTACTTAGCGTTCTCCTCAATGTAAGAGATAGCGTCACCTACAGTAGCAATCTTCTCAGCCTTATCGTCTGGGATAGAGATAGAGAACTCCTTCTCGAACTCCATGATCAACTCTACAGTATCCAAAGAATCTGCACCAAGATCATTTGTGAAGCTTGCCTCTGGCTTAACTTCAGCCTCATCAACACCGAGTTTATCAACGATAATTGCCTTTACTTTGCTTTCAATTTCTGACATAATTGTAACTTTTAAAATGTTTATAAATAAATTTCTAATTAAAAATCTGGGTGCAAAGGAACACTTTTTTTTTGAGATAAACAAATATTTTGGCGAAAAAAGTGCATTATTGTGCACAAACACCCCCTAATTGTGCATATTTTTGGCTTTTTTTTCCTTTTTTGTTGGTCGTTTCAGATTATTTTGTTACTTTTGTACGGTATTAATTAAACATTTAAATCCATTATGACATTTACAGAAAAAGCCAATAAGATATTTAATCAGGCGATAGCCGATTATCATATCAAAGACAACATTGATACACCAATCAATAATCCGTACCAGGAAGGTAGCATCGAGAACTGCCTTTATCTGAAGTGTTGGATTGACACAGTACAGTGGCATTTCGAGGATATTATCCGTGATCCTCAGATAGACCCGGCTGAAGCACTCGTATTGAAGCGCAGAATCGACAAGAGCAACCAGGACAGAACAGACCTCGTTGAGCAAATCGATACTTACTTCCGCGAAACATACAAAGACGTGAAGGTTCAGGATGATGCACGCATCAACACTGAGAGTCCTGCATGGGCTGTTGACCGCTTGAGTATTCTTGCCCTCAAGATTTATCACATGAAGGAGCAGGTGGAACGCCCGGAAGCTTCGGCTGAGCACAAAGCAAAATGCCAAGCCAAACTGGATGTACTCCTGGAACAGCAGGTAGACCTTTCTACAGCTATCGACCAACTCTTGGAAGATATCGAGGCTGGACGCAAATACATGAAGGTTTACCGACAGATGAAGATGTACAACGATCCTTCAACCAATCCTGTACTCTACAAGAAATAAAAAAAAGAATAGGAGAGCGCATATACCTTATTATATAATAAGAGGTATGGCTCTCTTTTTTCACCTTATATTATATATAGAAGAAAAAAACGATGAAAACTGAGCATATCCTGGTAATTAGATTTTCAGCCATGGGCGATGTTGCCATGACCGTACCTGTAATTCAATCTTTGGCCAAACAATACCCGAAAGTAAGAATTACTGTGCTCAGTCGTCCCTTTGCCCGTCCTTTCTTTGAAGACTTGGCTCCTAACGTTGGATTTATGGAAGCTGATATCAAGGGGGAATACAAAGGGGTGAAAGGACTCAACGCACTCTATCGCCGATTGATAGCCAAACAGTTTACAGCAATTGCCGATTTACATAGCGTGCTGCGTTCCGATTATCTGCGTATGCGCTTCAATCTGGATAACTTCAAGGTAGCACATATTGACAAACATCGCAAGGGAAAACGCAAGCTGGTAGCTTCTAATGGTAAAAAACTTGTGCAGCAACCTACATCGTTCCAAAACTATGCTGATGTTTTTGCACAACTTGGATATCCTATCCACATGGATTTCACATCTATCTATGGGGATGGAAAACAAGGAGATTTAAGTATCTTACCACAGGAGGTATTCGGAGTAGGAGAGAATTCTATCTCACTAGAAGACAAGCACATAACAGAGCCGTGGATTGGTATTGCTCCCTTCGCTGCACACGAGGGAAAAATATATCCGATACAACTGATGGAAAAAGTTATCCAGCGACTTATCCACAATCATCCACACGCTCATATCTTCCTTTTCGGTGGAGGCAAAGACGAAACACCAGTGATGAACGACTGGGCTGAGAAGTATCCACAGCTCATTAACGCTTCTTCTCATCTTAACGGATTGAAACAGGAACTCATCCTGATGAGTCATCTGCACGTTATGGTGAGCATGGATAGTGCCAATATGCACTTGGCATCGCTTGTAAACACTCCTGTAGTAAGCATCTGGGGAGCTACACATCCATACGCAGGTTTCATGGGCTGGCATCAGGATCCTGCCAATGCCGTACAGCTTGACTTACCTTGCCGCCCTTGCAGTATCTATGGTAACAAGCCTTGCGCTAGGGGAGACTTCGCATGTATGAAGAATATCTCTCCTGAACTGGTAACAGAAAAAATTGATTCTGTTTTGAACAAAAGATAGGGAATCAGAACTTCTATATATAATAATATATCAGAAACCTATATATAAATAGGTATAGAATAGAAAGAAACAGATGAAAACCCTATAACCAAAAACTACCATATAAATAACTCAGACCAGGAGGGTGTATCATAAGTTTATGATTCACCCTCTTCATGTTGTTGGAAGAGACAGGATATGTTGTTGGAAGAGACAGAATATGTTGTTGAGATAGTCAGTATCATCGGTCGCACAACAGCTGTTGTGCACTTGCATAACAGCTGATATGCGCATGTCCAACAGCTGTTGTGCATGCGGTGGTCAACTGTTATGCGCCAACTATTATCCAGACTTAATGCCACACCATCTTTTTTGTTTTCCACAAAAGCGTGGATAAGTGTACGGAAAACCCCAATAATAACTTTTTAATAAGTTTGTAAATATCCACACATAGCTATCTCAAACCAACGAAAAGAGGATATCCACATAGATATTATTAAGTTTTTAGAAACTTTTTCGCAGTTTTTGACCGAAAAAAGATATAAACTTATTAACTTTGCACCGAATTGGGGAAATGTTGATAAACCGGTTAATGCATTAAGAGACAAGAAAAAGATTTCAAAGGCCTCTGCGGATAAACTGGAATAAGACTTGGATAACGAAATACGCAAGTTTTTATGCAGAATGTTATCCACTTATCCACGGGATATCATCATCTCTATATTCTCTTTTAAAAAAAATAAAAAATAAGAAATATAATATGAATGTTATGGTGAAAAAAGAATGGATTGAGAAAGGATGCGTTGACGAACCCGTTGACGAAGCCTTGGACTTGAAAGCTGAAATCAGAAAGCTTTGCAAGGAGAAAGATGCTATTATCCTCGCCCACTACTATACGGTAGGTGAGATTCAGGACATTGCTGACTTCGTGGGCGACTCTCTGGCTTTGGCTCGTAAAGCAGCTGAAACCGATGCCCAGGTAATGGTTATGTGTGGCGTGCACTTCATGGCTGAGACATGCAAACTCTTGAGTCCTGACAAAACCGTAATCTGTCCTGACTTGAAGGCTGGTTGCTCGCTTGCTGACAGCTGTAAGGCTGAGGATTTGATAAAGTACAAGGAAGAGCATCCAGGATATAAGGTTGTGAGTTATGTAAACACCACGGCTGCAGTGAAGGCGCTGACTGATTGTGTAGTGACAAGCGGTAATGCTAAGAAGGTAATTGACAGTTTCCCACAGGACGAAAAAATCATCTTTGGTCCAGACTATAATCTCGGTAACTATATAAACAGCGTTACAGGCCGCAATATGTTGCTTTGGAACGGTGGTTGCCATGTACATGAGAAATTCTCTGTAGAGGCTATCGTTAAACTGAAGCAGAAGCATCCTGAGGCTGTTGTGATGGCTCACCTGGAGTGTAAGGCACCAGTACTTGCTGTAGCCGATGTAAAGGGCTCTACAGCCACCATGTTGCATTATGCCCAAGAGCATCCTGAAATCAAGGAGTATATTATCGCTACAGAGGCTGGTATCCTGCATGAGCTGGAGCGTAATTGTCCTAACGTAATTTTCTATCCCGTACCTCCAGAGGTAAGCGAGGGTGGAGTAGGTTGCAGCTGCAACGAGTGTGAGTATATGAAGATGAATACGCTCAAGAAGATATACAATGCATTGAAATTTGGTTGGCCAACAGTTGAAGTGGCTCCTGAAATAGCGAAAAAAGCGGTCAAACCAATAGAAAAGATGTTATCACTATCGTAGAATAGTGTGGTGAAAATTATAAGATTGGTGGTAAAATTTGTTTTTTTATGGGTGAAAAATCATATTTCGCTACCATAAAATGTATAATTTACGACTTTATAGACAAATATCGTCGTATCTTTGCATCAGTTAAAACAAACGGACGTTGTGAAACGTCATTTCATCATCTTTTACTTATACAAATAATATTAGAAAATTTAATCTAATTATAAAGATAGAGCGTTCAAGTGATTTGAATGCTCTATTTTTGTTTATCAACATTTTCCTTTGATGATATTCTTATTTTCCCTTATTGGATAAGCAGTTTTTGATAGAATGCTTCATATCTTTCAGCAACCTTGATGTAGTCGTGATGCTTGTTGATGTATTCGATGCTTTGCTGCTTGAGTAAAGGAATAAGTTCTGGATGCAATACAAGGTGCTCCAGTTCTTGGTAAACGCTTTCGTAGTTAGGAAGTACATTGATGATAGGGCGTAGTTTATCCTCGTGTATAATCTCATAATTTTCAGGTTCTCCGCCGCCTATGCAGATGATTCCTCTTGCCATTGCCTCCAGTGGATTCATGGATGGTGTGTAGCTGTAGAGTTGGTCGAGTATAGCATCGCTTCCATTCATTATTTTTACATATTCTACAAAAGGGATGTTTTCGGCTATCTGGAGTTCCGTTTTGTCTGGATATTTCTTTGCAATGGCTTGTGCAGCCTTCAGCATGATATCGGTGCCCTTATATTCGCTTCTGCTTTTGTTGATACCGATGAAGAGTTTTACCTTCTTGGGAGTATCCAATGGTAAGACCTGATGATTATCCACATGAATATACGAGTTGCTGTTTTCTGAAGTTATAAATTGCGGTTTGATAGGGAAGGGAATAAATGTTGTTTTTTGTGGAAAACTAGGTTGATAACATGCCCAGTATTCATAGAGTCCCGTTACGATGCCGTCGCAGTCTTCGGCAATCATCAGGTTGAGTCTTCCTTTTTCTGTTTCCAACCAATCTTTTCTTTCCTTTAAGGCATCAGCATTAGTCCTTAATTCTTTGCCCATATTAAAATCGCTGTACCTCAATGGTTTGTCTTTACAGCAAACATTTACCCAATAGTAATCCATTCCGAATCCACCCAAGATTACCTTCTTGTTATGCTTTCTCAGATATTGGTAAATTGGGAAGATGCGTTCTGCCTTCAGCTCCAGAAACATAGGATTGATGAGTTGAACAATATCGTATCCTCTCAACTTATGTATTATTGTGTATAACTTTATCATATACATGATTCCGCCCAGTTTTCCAGGCTTTCTTACTAGGTCAATATCTCGTGGATAATTCTTCCAAAAGTCGCCGTTAGAGAGCACGGTAACGTGATGCCCCAACTTGTGAAGTCCTTCGGCAAGTGTAGCATGCACGTTACTATATTCTCCCATGAGTAATATTTTCATTTCTTATCTTCTTGATAGTTTGAATATTTATTTTTTTATAAAGAACAATAGAGCTATTCTGCCTACATAAGTACTTATAATTTTTCTGAACATGGTATATTTCTTGGTGTAATCCTTGTCAGGAAGAGGATATAAGCCATATTTCTTCAATGTCTTGATAGCTTGATTGAGAGAAATCAATGAATGATAGAGCCGAATATTATTGTAGAGATAATCCATGGACAGTTGGGCTATGCGACGGCTTAGTGCCTGACGGTCGGCTACAGGAATCTTATCAAGCAACTTTTGTAGATGCAAAATAACCTCTAGACTATTGTCCATTCTCTGATTGATCTTTTCTTTGTTTAGCTGATGACTTACTGAGTTTGTATTTACCCGATAATAGTAAGCTTCGGCATTTGTCTTAAAGATGCGTTCGGCACGTAAGAACAATTGTGGCGTGAATTCCTCGTCCTCGCCATACACAATATTTGGTGTGAATTCCAAGGTACCTTTAATGCTTCGTCTGAAAATATATGAACAAACAGATCCATACAAATTATTGTTTGACAGGTATTCTGTGCCAGATATAGGAACAGGAAGTTCGTATGTTGCTTCTGCAGAATCATCCTTGGAAAATTTAAAGGTAACGATGTCTGGCTGGTGGTATCTCACGATGTCAAGGCAGTGTTCATAAGCCGATTGTATGAGATAATCGTCTCCATCTACAAACTGTATGTATCTTCCTTTTGCAATCATCATACCATAGTTGCGTGCTACGCTTACTCCCTGGTTAGCTTGGCGCAGATAGATGATATGGACAAGATATTCTGGTAAGTCGTTGAGCGGACAGATGTCGCTGCCATCATCTACCAAGATGATTTCTCTCTCCTTGGCATTGAGTGAGAGCTGGAGAATGCTGTCAATGCATTCTTTGAGATATTGGATAGGCAGGTTGTAAGTGGTGATGATAAAACTTACTAGTGGTGCCTGTATATCTTGTGTATAAGTCTGTTGAGTTTGCATAATCTTTTATATCCTATAATTAATAATAACTTGAGTTTTAGAGAATTGATTAGTCCTTTGTTATTTATCAACTTGGTATATTTGATAAGTGGAGCACAATTCTCATATTTTCCCGATACTTCGAAGAGATCCATCAAAACATTTAATATCTGCGTCAGATAAATGTTGATAGAAAGTTGATATTTCTGCATAATATCATCTCGATTACCTATTGTCTTGAATGTGTGGATAAGTGCCATGCTCTGTCCTATGTATAGACTTAGCAAATCTTCGTATTTGGCGCTAGCTGTTATTCCCTTATTGTTCCAGTAATATAGATAGCAGCCTTTGTTGGTAACTCTTATCTTTACTTTCTGTTGGAAAGTTCCTTCCGTAGGGATTAGACCTATTAGAAAGGGGATGGTTTGTACATCCTCAAAGGTTTTGCCTTTTGGAAAGTAGACGTTCTTGAATAAGCATCTTCTGAATATTTTGTTGCAAGCATAGGTATGAAGGTATCCTTGTTCATTGAGCCAATATTCCCAGCAGTTGTTGTAATTGCGAGGAGTGAATGCCAGCAGTTGTTCTTTGTATGGATGCCCTATTCTTTCCATAATGGGATATTCCAAAACATCTGTTTCTGGATATTTGTTGATTTCGTCCATCAATGCTTGCAATGTGTAGTTTTGGATAGCATCATCGCTGTCGATAAAGGTGATATACTTTCCTTTGGAATGCTTGATTCCTGTATTTCTAGCATCGCTTAATCCGCCATTTTTCTTATGGATAGTAGTTATTCTCCTATCTTTTTGCGAATATTTGTCGCAAAGCAGAGAGCATTCGTCATCTGATCCATCGTCTACGAGGATTATCTCATAGTCGGTGAATGATTGTTGCAAGATACTCTCTATACATCTATCAATAGTGTCTTGCGTTTGATATACTGGTATGATGATGCTCAATTTCATAGATGCAAAGATAGTTATAATTCTTTGAAAAAGATACTATTTTCTATAGTTTTTTCTTATAATTGTTGAGTTTGCTATTTATCCACATAATACAGTACGCTGAGAGCATCATGACAAATGGCATATAGGGAGCCTTAAATCTTGTTTCGCCCTGTACTAGCAAAACTAGGCTGAGCGTACCAAATATGGGTATAAATAAAGGCAGGAATCCCTGTTGCCATAACTTTTTATAGATGACGTAAACTCCGCCAAGCAAAGCTGTCAGTAAGATAAGATAATAATAAACAGTACATAATAATGCCAGGTATTGAGCATTGCTCAGATTGCCTATTTCTTGTATGATATTTCTGTAGGGTAATACTATATAGTTATCTTCAGCTTTTTGCTTATTGGGTAAAAATGCTGCCATATTATCTATGTCGTTCTGATACATATAATATAGTCTATATGGAATCTTTGAAAGATATTCCATTTTATGGTTCAATAGCCATGGTATGCATCTTTGCTTCCAAATCTCACGACATTCAAAACAAGTTTTGTCTTGCATATTGTCTATATATCTAGGTGTGCCTTTTTTGAAGAGAGGTTCACCAAAATGTGGATCAGGAGTGGCGCCACTATAGGCATCATCTGCCATATTATACCAGAATGAGTCACATTGATATACAAAGTAGCCTGTTCGGTGATAGCATTCTGTGCCAAACAATATTAGCATACTTCCACATCCTATTAAGAAAGGAATGTTTTTCTTCCATATCTCTTTTCTTTGAAATAGGAGGATATAGATGAATAGGGAAATGATGAAGAGTACTGCTATAGGGCGAAACCAGTTGGCCCAAGCCATGATAACGCCCGAAAGGATGAGTGTGTATACTTTGTTTTTGCTCAATAGAATATATAGTGAAAGCAAAGCCAAGAATATCATGGGTATTTCACTAAGCAATGTGGTGGATTGCCCCCAGTTGTTGGGATATTGAATATATATAAAGAGTGTAGCAATGGCTATCTTGTCATTGCTTATATATTGGGCAATTTTGGCTATCAGCCATGCTGTCAGAGCTTTACATATACACATCAAAACAAGTATCGGATAGAAACTACCAAACAACCAAAGTGAAAATACTATTAAGTTGATGGAGCCAATGTTCCATATAAAAGGAGTGCCCTTAATAAGAGTACTACATGGATATGCTTCTCCTTGATGCAGGCATACTTGGGCATATTCCAAATATCCATCTGTATCATTCGTTGGAGTATAGCCAAATATGGCTAGAATGATAAGCAGAAAAGCCAAGTATGCTATGGTTGCGATATTGATGATTCTATTATTGCTCATTTGATATACTTTTTACCATTTATGATGTAAACTCCTTGTGATGGAATTTTGTCTAGTCTTTGTCCTTGTATATTGTATATGTATTGTTTTGCTTGATAGTCTAAAATTGTATTATTGATACCTGTAGATGCAGGAAGTAAAGATTGGTCTAGATAGGCTAATCTAGCTTCTATCCATAGATTGATATATGATATTTCCTGCTCAAAGTTTAGTTCATTACCATTCAGGTCGGTATCTTTGCTCCATCTATTTTCTTCTCTTTTGGCTGCGCCACTTTGAGCTAACTTCCGATAGTAGCTATTATATCTATCTAGTAAAGCGCTCAAACTCAATTTGTCTTGTCTCAACTCTTTATATCTGAGAGCTACTTTTTCCTTAAATCCATCAACATTAAGTGATAAGAGTCTGTTATAGATATAAAAGTTCATGATGGATAAGTTATTATCTGGCTTAACATAATCTGGATGAAGTGGATTGGTAGACCAATTACTGCCTACTGTTGCGTCCAAATCCCATACAGCCAGTGTCATTTTCTTGTCTTGAGCTTGGTCATAGATAGCCCAGTATATATTCTTGCCAGTATTATCTACAGCATTGGTAAATTGCAGGAAGATGTAATAGTCTATAAGAACAGGAATGTCGAAGTATTGGGCAACTTGTGATTTGAAAGTATCGTCATCACTAGTTGCCACAAAATCTATAGCCTGATATAGTAGGCTGTAGTCGGTAGGACATACATCTTCTATATCTGGATATTTTACCTCGAAGGCATTCCATGTTTCTGAGTTGTTGTCATATTCACCTTCTGTTCCCCAGAACAAAGCATTTCCCCATTCGCTGGCTTTCCAAAACATACCATGAAACTCTTGATTTTTGCTATCATATTTTTTTAGTTTCATTTGCTTTCTGTCCATAGCTTCTGTCAGCGAATAGATTCCTGCATATTGATGGTTGAGAATCACCTCTACTACTTTTCCATTAACCGCACTTTGTGCCTTTGGTTCCTTGTCTACATAATAAGGCTTGGTGCTCATATCTTGCCATATCTCGGTAGCTATTCTGTTTCTCAGCCTGAACAAGTCTATTTGTCCTGCATCTAAAATCCAGTTGTTGTCTTCTCTTAGTCCAAGGAATGATATATCCTTGCTTTTTCCTTTTTCGTTTAGTGTCTTAATTTTATAGTTTCTTTTATGTCTGTCATAATAGTTTGTGGATCCTCCTCTCCATTTTGCTTTGATGAGAGAATGTTCACTATTTGCTGATGTGGGCAGCATGATTTCTATGCTACCATTGGCATAATCATATCCAAAATCTCCCGCTAAGTTGATGATAGGGAGAGATGTAAAGGTAATATATGAACTAAAGGTAACTTCATTTCTTTTACCATTCAGTGAATATTTCTTGCCACCTTCTATATTCTTAAAGGTGTAACTGTCATTCACAGGAATATTATCTATAGATATTTCTGTCCAGAGAGAATCTTTTTCTAGAGTAATATCTGATTGAAAGTCAGTTTGAAAACTTTCTTCCCCAATACTGATGAGATAAGTATTGGTTGATGCGTCATATACTGCTTGGTGTCCATTCACCATAAATTGGGCATGCATTGTTATAGTCAGCATGCAGAATGTATAGAGACTAATTATTCTTTTCATAATGATGTTTTTAATTTATGATTATTTAATGACTGTTACTTCTTCTTTGTTTACTATCCAAACAGCTTTATAGCCATGTTTTATTTTATGGTTGGCTATGCTATAAGCTATTTCTTTAGCCTTATGAGTTCTGTCGATGGTAGTATCGTTTACGTATTGGGGCCATTTGTATCCTGTGGCATGCCAAATAGACCTTCCCCAACCTATAGTTTCATCTTTTGGTACGCAGAAGGATGAGTACTTGGGATAATCATCTTTTATCAATATGCAGTATGCTTTATCCACAGGTTTTCCTGTCTTTTGAACGATGGCTTGTGATATGCTCTTTTCAGGAAGAGAAGTTTGCCATGCGTTATACCAATGGTGAATATCTACAATGGCTGCAGATAAAATATATAAATATAATAAGGTAGATATCTTTTTCTTTGATAACTGACTTTTCTCTATTAAGTAGGCCATAATAATAGCAGCTATGCCCAGTGAGCCATAAGCGTTCATGATGGTCATGCTGATGAGTAGATTAGGAGATACTACTAGAGTGAAAGCTGCCAATAAGCAAAAGATGGTCTTACCTTGCCATATATTTTTGTTTTTCCACAATATTATCATAAGTGGAAGAGACAGGAATAGAGTTAATGTTGCCACAAGAAGATTTCTGCTAGGCTGATGTACAATGCATATATAATCAGCAGAAAACCATGTATATCCTATCCAAGTAACAAATCCTTTAATACGGCTGTGTAGGCTGACTACATCATCAGCATAGCTGGCATTGATAAATAGGTTATGGGGAATGGTGAGTCTTATCACGCCATATATGATGGCAATGGCTAAGCCTATCATCAAGTCTTCCCTAAATGTTTCTTTCTCTATTTTTAGGAAGGCAAAGCTTACGATAGGGGGAATAATGGCCCAGGCTATGCCATTGTCCTTGAAGGCTGCTGATAGATAGACGCAAATGGTCCATGCTATATATTTATATTTGTTGTTGATACTTAAATATAGATATACAGATAGGATTCCAAAGAAATGTGCAAAACTTTGGTTGGTAGCATCGCAACTAAGGATATTTCCTAGTACACAGGGGGATATATAGAAAAATATGGTGGCGATATTTCTGGATATTGGCTTAAATCCTAGCTTTTGTATGATAAGATATACCATAATCATACTTCCTATATGTGAGGTGAATACAAGGATATGATTCAAGGTAGGAAAAAACTTAGGGCTTAATCCATTGACATAGCCAATGAGGGCATCTCCTGGTCGCCAAGTCATTCCATAAGGAAGAAAATATTGTAGGAAATTTGGATCTCTGTTGGGAGCCGACAAAGTTGTCCAATCATCAAATGTTGGTAATATCTGCAAAATTCCCAATAAGATGATTGGTGCGCTTATGATGATAAATGTTATGAATCTTTTGTTATTATACATTGTTATGTGAATTATTAAGAGCCGATTATAATATTTCCAAGTTTTGACTTTTGCAAGATGTATGTGATGAGCCAAGATATGCCAAGGCTCATAATGAATAGCACGATGGGATAAAGGATGTAATGCTCCATAGATTGCTGTCCTAGGGTGGAATTATTGGTCTCCAGTATGATGATATGGTGTATGATATATATACCCATCGCATATTTATCCAGTTTTAATATTCTTTTTCTGCCTACCAGCTGTGTTTCATTTTGTTTGCTTAGGATGGTGATGCAGATAATGAGGAGGAGGCTCAATCCTGCGAGTATGAATTTGTTGTTGTCTAATACATACTCTAGTGCAAATAGAAGTGAGCATGCGATTGCTGTATAAGAAGCAACCTTTTTCTTTATGATGTCTCTTTCTAAGATGAAGTATATATAATAGCCTATGATGAAATAGGGCATATATCTAACAAAATAACCTATTCCCATAAAGGGAGTCGGATTATAATAGTTGATAATACAACACGCTGAATATAAGGATATAAGTAAAATGTATTTGCTCCAATGAGGAATTTTATTGGTGAAATGGAATATGATAAAGGCTTCAAATAAAAAGAATAAGTACCATAGATGGGATATTCCACATAGTAAATATGTCAAGTCCCATTTTTGAATGATACAGATGAGTAAGCCCCACACGATATATGGTATAAGGAGGCGTTTTGTCTTTTTACAGATAAAGGAACACGAACTTTGGTATCTGCCTGAGCAACTTAAATGTCCGTATAAATATGCACTCATTAGGGTAAAAATGGGTATGTGGAAATATACCAATATATGGGATAGATGATACCATGTGGGTACTGTTTGCCAAGAATATTCTTCACCCCATATATTGCTATAGCCGCAAAGGCAATGATAAAATACCACGATTATCATTGCCCATATTTTTATATAACTTACATACGTCAGTTGTCTCATTATTACTTTATAATAGCTATTTTGCAGACAGTGCCTTTTTCCACATCATTAGTGGCAGTAGCAACCATATATATGCCACTGGCTACTTTTTTCCCATTAGCATCACAACCATTCCAGGTGTATGTACCGCCATTACTCTTGCCTTCATTTACTATCCTACCATTCGAAGTAAGTATCTTGACATCGGCGTTTTGGCTCAGTCCTACTATGGTTATAAGTCCTGTGTAGTCAGGTTTTACAGGATTAGGATAAGCCCACACATTATCAGAAGTCATGCTTTCGTTTGGAGTACTGGAGTCAGACATATATGAGCATAGACCTTTGTCTGTTCCAATAAATACTTCGCCCGTTTTTTCATTGATGGCGATAGATTCTATTCCGTTGGAAAGCAGAGGACTATTAAGTGTGGTGAAATGATGTATTTCTGATAGATTATCCTCACTGATAAGATATATGCCATTTTTTTTGGTACCAAACCATTTGCGGTTGGCTCCATCTACAGCTATACAAGAAACGTCTATTCCACTCAGCAGATAGTCTGCATAGTTAGTGCCATCATTTCTAGGTACTTTCACTTGGGTAAATGTTGGTGCAGATGCTGTTATCTGGTTAGGATCTAATAATAAAGGACCAGCACTGGTGCCTATCCAGATATTGCCATCCTTGTCTTCTGCTGCGCATCTCACAGCACCTACTGATACTTCTGTTCCATCTTCATTTACAAAACTAGTGAAAGCGTTAAGTCTTTCTTCCGAATTGTCTTCAGAAAACTGATAACAATAGAGAGAAGGTACAATCCAGTGGTTATTGACAAACCATAAGAGGCCTCTGCTATCAATCAGCATATTTCCCAATAAGCCAAGACTCTTATTGGTAAAACCTGCATCGTCAAGTTTCATCAAGTCGGGTAGCTGATGGCTTATCCATTGCTTATCTTTAGTAAATTCTATAAGCGATTGAGTCGGAGCTTGACTATTCAGCATCCAAAGATTGCCCTCTTTGTCAAATTTCACTCCCGTTATGAGCTCGTATTCTTTGCTTCTGTTATTATATCTTTCTATTGGAGAGTTCTCGTAGTTATAATATTTTTCGAAGTTTCCATTTTTGTATTCGTAGAGACCATTTCTGCCTCCTACAAAGATATGACTTGTATCAGTAGGGTCATAGTCCAGACATTCCAAATTTTCATAAGTTACATTTGTCTTAGAGCTTATGTTGTCGTCTGGATAGATGTTCCATTCTTCATTCTTTAGCATCTGGATACAGCCTTTTCTAGAGATGCCTACTGCAAATCCACCATCACAAGTATACAGTTGATTGTTGGCAAACTTCATGAAGCCAAAATAGTTATACTTTGGTCCTCCAGGATTCAGCGTGCTTACCATCTGCTTGAGTTCGCTCTTGTCTGCTTGCTGTTTTGCAGCATAGCCTCCCACCTTGCTCCAGTTGTTCTTATCGAGCAAGTTAACTGAGAGGGGAGCGCGATATTGACCATCTGTTTGGCTATAGGCATAGATGCAATTATCCTTGATTTCGCACCAGTTTACCTTGAAGCCTAAGTTGTATGTATCGCTGATTTCTCCATCTGCCACGTTTACTTTTACGATGCCGAAACCATTGCTCATGTAGGCATATTTGTCGTTTACATAGATATCATAGATGGTCTTGTCGCCTGTGGTAGAGGCATTATAGTAATCTGCCAGATTGGTAACCTCATAATTACTCGTGTTCATGAGGTCGATGTTGGAGTCGCTATAGAGGATGAGCAGGCGATGGGCAGCTTGGCAGTAGGCGATGTGCTTGATGTCGCAATCGCTCAGATAGTCTATCTTGCTGAATGTCTGGATGCTCTGGTCGTTCTGATTGTAGACATATAGGTTGTTGGAAGCCTGGACAAATACCAGGTTTCCGGCTTGTTCTATCTCCTGTACGTTGTGGTACGCCATGTAGGCTTTCCAGTCGCCTATGGCTGCTTGCAGTTGTACTACCTGAAGCAGCAGCGCTATGATGATGACTGATATCTTCTTGTTCATATTGGGTTATGCTACGTTTTTATATGTTTCTGTCTAAATGTATATAGTATAATAACTTATATATATTAAACCAGAAAATGCTGGGTTTATTGCCTGTGAGCCTAGCTTTTATTGGCAAACTGAGCAGGGGATATAGTTTTTGGCAGAATGGATAGAGATGCCAGCGTTTCATTTTCAGGGCATAATCCAGTACTTTGGAGTAGCCCTGCAGTTCTTCCTTAAACTGGTTGAGGGTGCGCAGGCTCTCTTCTGTCTTATAGAGGAAACTCATGTTGCCGATGAAATTCTCATATCCCAATGTATTGTCTATATGCAATATCTTGATCTGGTTTTCTTGGAGCGTTTTTCCCCATAGCACGTCTTCGTAGCCATAGGTGATAAATCGCTCATCCAGTGGATATTGCAGCATAATGTCTTGCCTTACCATAAAGTTGGAGGTATGGAAATCTCCGTATGGATTGGCTTGGCGCTGCTTGTAGTCAGCATTCTGGGTACCGATGCACTCAAAGATGTAGCGCAGATTGTGTTGGTATTTCTCATCGTTTCGCTTAATCTGGTATCCACCATAGATAACGTCGCTTTCTTCTGATTGCAGGTATGTGGTAAGATATTGAGGATGAATTACTTGCATATTGCTATCTATGAACAGCAACCAGGGATGCAGGGCTTCTTCTGCCAGAATGTTGCGGATGGCCGCCCTGCCCACGTTCTTTTCTCTTTCGATATAGCGGCAGTAGGGTAGCGAGCGTATCTCGCGGTTTTCATAGATGGTGAGGCGGTCGGTGCTGCCATCGTCTGCCACCAGGATTTCGTACTCGAAATCGGGCAATGCAGCGGCTTGAGCTTGTAAGGACTTTACAAGCTCAAGGCATACATTATTATATGTAGGGATTAGTATCGAAAGAGAATTGATCATATTATTTCTTCAGATATTCCACGAGTTTTTTCACGGCTCTGGCTCTGTGACTGATGCCGTTCTTGATTTCCTCACCCAGCTCAGCAAAACTCTGGTCATATCCTTCAGGAACGAAGATTGGGTCGTAGCCGAAGCCTTCGGTACCACGCTTCTCGGTGGCGATATGGCCGTTTACGATACCCTCGAACTGGTGAATTTTCTTGATGCTGGTGCAGCCGCAAGGACATACATCCTGCTTCTCGATGTAGCAGATAACGGTGCGGAAGCGGGCCTGGCGGTTTTCCTTACCATCCAGTTCTCTCAACAGCTTAGCCATGTTAGCCTCACTGTCGTGGTCGGTACCCTCGGCATAGCGGGCACTGTGAACGCCAGGGGCACCATCCAGTGCCTCTACCTCCAGACCGGTATCATCGGCAAAGCAACTTACGTGGTAATGGTCATAAACATACTGCGCCTTCTGCAAGGCATTCTCTTCCAATGTGTTGCCTGTTTCAGGAATATCCACATCGCATTCTATCTCCTTCAGCGATACTACCTCGTAGTCGCTACCCAGGATGTCGCGAATCTCCTGGAGTTTATGCTGGTTATTGGTTGCAAATACTATCCTTTTCATAAGTTTATAATTTATAGTTAATAGTTTATAGGGCATTCTTGCAATAGTGCTTCTTGCTATACGGCGAAGCCGCTATAAACTTTTAACTTTTAATTGTTTTAATGTCTTTATCTTTGATTTTCACCTTCATCTCATCAAATCCCTCGCCATACACACCGATAACGGAACTCTGACTTACAAAGGCATTTGGGTCGATGATCTTGACGATACGGAAGATGGTGACGCTCTCGTTCTTCTTTGCCAGAATACAGAGCACCTTCATCTCGTTTCCCGTGTACCAGCCATGGCCATCGAGAATGGTTACGCCATGATCCATCTGCATACCGATGGCATTGGCTATCTCCTGATATTTCTTGCTGAATATCATAAACTGCACACTTTCTCGCTTGGCATTCATCACATAGTCGAGTACCAGGTTTTCTATCACCATCGTACAGAGACCGAATACTACCTTTCTAACAGCGTCTATCGTGGTAAACTCTGGTTTCGCATTGAAGACGAAGAATGAACTGCCCACGATGAGGAGATCCACGAAGATGAGCACACGGCCCAGCGAGATGTTGTGATATTTGTTGACGATGGCAGCAATGATATCCGTTCCACCTGTACTTCCATTATGCAGAAAGACGATGGCGAGTGATAAACCCGTAAACAGACAGCCGATGATGAGCGACATGAAGTCCTGTCCCTCTCCCAATATCTGTACCATCTTGCCATCTTCACCTATCATCCAGTCTTGCGCCAGAGCCAAAAATAGGGAGAGCATGATGATGGCATAGATGGTCTTCACCATGAACTTGAATCCCAGTATCTTCAGCGCGGCAAGCAGCAAGGCTGCATTGATGAGAAAATAAGACAAATAGATAGGTATCCCCGTGCCGTAGTAAATCACGGCTGCGATACCCGTTACGCCACCCGTTACTATCTGGTATGGAAGCAGAAAGATGGTCCATCCAAATGTGTAAAGCAAGAGTCCAAGGGTAATGTAGAAATAATCCTTGCACTCATTCTTAATTGTTTGACTGATTGCTATTTGCATTATATTTTCCTCGTATTTTAAAAGTAGTTAAGGAGTTAAAGGGAGTCAAGAAGTTAAGACAACAGTTTTTTTTTTCGTATATCTTCTATTGACAGGATATACAATTGTCTTAACTCCTTTTACTCCTTAACTCCTTAACTTCCTGTTATCTATAAATTACTTTTTCAACACTACGTTGACGATCTTCTTTGGTACGATAATCACCTTCAACACGTTGAATCCTTCCAAGTACTTCTGGCTCTTCTCGTCTTCCAATACCTGCTTCTGGATTTCCTCGTTAGGAGTATCCACAGGGAAAGTCATCTGGAAACGAGCTTTACCATTGAAGGAAATAGTGAGCTGCATATCGTTCTCCTTCAGATACTGCTCATCATACTTAGGCCATGCTGCATCGCAAACGCTGCCCTGCTCGCCAAGTGCTGCCCACAACTCTTCTGCGATGTGTGGAGCGAATGGAGCAATGAGGATGACGAGATCTGTCAGGAGTTCCTTGTTGCGGCACTTCTGCTGACCGAGTTCGTTCACGGCAATCATGAAGGCTGAGATAGATGTGTTGTAAGAGAACTTCTCGATATCCTCGCTTACCTTCTTGATGAGCTTGTGAACGCTCTTCAGACTCTCTGGCTTCGCTGCCTCGTCGGCTGATGGAAGGAAGTTGTCGGTACGGTTCTCGTAGAACAGACCCCAGAACTTCTTCAGGAAGCGGTGGCAACCGTCGATACCGTTGGTATCCCAAGGCTTGCTGGCCTCTACAGGACCCAGGAACATTTCGTAGAGACGTAGGGTATCAGCACCATACTTCTCGACAATCATATCTGGATTTACTACGTTGAACATACTCTTAGACATCTTCTCGATAGCCCATCCGCAGATGTACTTGCCATCCTCCAGGATGAACTCAGCGTTCTGATACTCAGGGCGCCAAGCCTTGAATGCCTCGATATCCAAAACATCGTTGCTTACGATGTTTACATCTACGTGGATAGGAGTTACGTCGTAATCCTTCTTCAGGTTCAAGCTTACGAATACAGGAGCCTTGTCGTGGTCATTGCTGTTGATGCGGTAAACGAAGTTAGAACGGCCCTGAATCATACCCTGGTTCACCAGCTTCTGGAATGGCTCTTCCTTGCAGCTTACGCCGAGGTCGAAGAGGAACTTGTTCCAGAAACGAGAGTAAATCAAGTGACCGGTAGCATGTTCGCAACCACCTACGTAGAGGTCTACATTCTGCCAGTACTCATCAGCCTCCTTGCTTACGAGTGCCTCATCGTTGTGAGGATCCATGTAGCGCAGATAGTAAGCAGAAGAACCTGCGAAACCTGGCATGGTGTTGAGCTCCAGTGGGAATACGGTCTTGTTATCTACGAGGCTCTTGTCAACCACCTCTTTTTTCTCGGCATCCCAAGCCCACTTCTTGGCTCTGCCCAATGGTGGCTCGCCAGTTTCTGTTGGCTTATAGGTCTCAATCTCAGGCAATTCGAGTGGCAGGCACTCCTCAGGAACCATCTGTGGCATTCCGTCCTTGTAATATACTGGGAATGGCTCACCCCAGTAGCGCTGGCGTGAGAAGATGGCGTCGCGGAGACGATAGTTTACCTTTACTCGGCCGATGCCCTTCTCGGTAACAAATTTCTTGGTAGCTGCGATAGCCTCCTTCACGGTGAGTCCGTTCAGAGAGAAGCCATCCATGCTGCTCTTGCCTGCTACAGGTGAGTTGGTTACGATACCTTCCTTGGCATCGAAGCTCTCCTCTGAAACATCAGCACCCTCGATAAGAGGAATGATAGGCAGGTTGAAGTGCTTGGCAAAGGCATAGTCACGGCTATCGTGAGCTGGCACAGCCATAATGGCACCTGTACCATATCCAGCCAATACATATTCTGAAATCCATATTGGGATTGCCTCGCCAGTGAATGGATTGATGGCATAACTTCCTGAGAATACACCGGTTACACTATGGTTAGCCATACGGTCAAGCTCGGTACGCTTCTTCACGTAGTCGAGATATTTCTCCACCTCTTCCTTCTGCTCGGCTGTAGTTACCTGCTGAACATATTCGCTCTCTGGAGCCAGAACCATGAAGGTTACACCAAACATAGTATCGGCACGGGTGGTAAAGATGGTAAACTTCACGTCGCTGTCCTTTACAGAGAATACTACCTCTGTACCCTCAGAACGGCCAATCCAGTTTTTCTGGGTTTCCTTGATACTGTCGCTCCACTGGATGGTCTCCAAACCATCGAGCAGACGCTGAGAGTAGGCTGATGTTCTCAGGCACCACTGCTGCATCTTCTTCTGGATGACAGGATAACCGCCACGCTCACTTACGCCGTTTACTACCTCGTCGTTGGCAAGCACAGTACCCAGACCTGGGCACCAGTTTACCATGGTTTCACCGAGGTAAGCGATGCGGTAGTTCATCAGAATCTGCTGCTTCTTCACGTCGTCGTAGCTGTTCCACTCCTCGGCAGTGAAGTCAATCTGCTCGTTCTGAGCTACGTTCAAGTCAGCAGAACCCTTCTCCTCGAAGCGCTTGATGAGCTTCTCGATAGGCTGAGCCTTCTGGCAGCTGTTGCAGAAGAATGAGTTGAACATCTTCTGGAAAGCCCACTGAGTCCAATGGTAATACTTAGGGTCGCAGGTACGAACCTCGCGGACCCAGTCGAAAGAGAAGCCGATTTTGTCGAGCTGCTCACGATAGCGGTTGATGTTGGCTATGGTAGTTACCTCTGGGTGCTGACCAGTCTGGATAGCATACTGCTCAGCAGGCAATCCGTACGCATCGTAACCCATAGGGTTCAGTACGTTAAATCCGTTCAAACGCTTGTAGCGTGCATAGATATCGCTAGCGATATAACCAAGTGGGTGACCTACGTGCAGACCAGCTCCTGATGGATAAGGGAACATGTTGAGCACATAGAATTTCTTCTTGTTTTCATCCTCAGTCACCTTGTAGGTCTTGTTCTCGACCCATTTCTGGTGCCATTTCTTCTCGATTTCTCTGAAGTTGTATTCCATTGTTTTATCTAATAATTATGTTTCTTTTCTTAAATATAATAAGGTATAACCCTATTCAAGGTGCAAAATTACATTTATTTTGGCACATAACAAAATAAAATGCAAGTTTTTTATGAATTTAATGCTCTTTTGTCATACGGCTGTCTGCCGGTATTCTGTTGAGATAGCGGTCGGTGAGGAGTCCCTGTGCCAAAAACTCTTCACTCTTCACCTTTCCTTTGTAAATGCCTATAAACAAGGTATTTGGCGTGGTGAAGAGTTCTTAGCCACTCTTCACCCACTCTTCACCACATTCGAAAATTCTTTTAATAAAAATATTCAATATAATTGGCTTGCCAATTAAATAAACAATTCATCCATCGTAATCTGTTTCTGTACGATGTCGCTATGTTTGTTCTGCTTCAATCCGAAAGAAGTAATCAATGTGAGGAGAAGCGATTTGGAAGTCTTTGTCTCTTCTGTGAAGATACGCAGTTTCTCCGACAACTTCTCCTCATATTCCTTGCTGATTTCAAATTCGCTCTTGTAGAATTTCATCTCACAGATATTGATGGTTTCATCTTTCCGGTCTATCAGCAAGTCAATTTGAGTTCCCTTTTCTGTATTGCTGCTTCGCCATGAGCAAACCAAGGTCTGTACTCCCGAAATTCCCAGGGCGTGCTTGATTTTGTCTATATGGTTTAGACAAAGCATCTCGAAAGACAAGCCAGCCCAAGTATGGTATAGCTGACTGTTTTGGGAGGATGACCAGAAACAGGAATCCTGATACTTGTTGTGCTTGATGAAACGGAAGTAGAAGAGCGTATAGAAATCTACTAACTGGAATAAGGTGTTTCGCTTTTGGCGAATGTCGGAAGTCATCTTGTTGGCTGTACTGAATGGTTCATACAGACGGATGAATCCGCATTGTTCCAATTCTTCCAGTACAGTAGAGAAGGCTCCGTTATCTTTTCCTCCCGATGCCTTGACCAGTTCCTGTCGGGTCATACCCATTCCTTTGGTAGCAAGGGCAGTAACCACGGCGATATGGTCGGCTGATTTCTTAAACAAAGCTCTGTATAAGTCGTTGAACTCATCTTTCAGTTCTGCATTGTCTGCGAAAAAAAGCTGGTCGATGTTCTGTGCCAGACTTTTCGATTTATCCATCATAGACAGATAATAAGGTATTCCTCCCATAACCATATAGCATTCTGCTATCTGTTTTCGGCTGTAGCCGAAGTGGTAAGCCTTGAAGTATTCTTCGCATTCGTGCAGGGTGAATGGTTTTACAATCAGATGATGGGTCAGTCGGTTGTGCAAGCCACCACGGTTGCGAATCAGGTTGTTGATCATCCAGGAGGTGGCGGATCCGCAAACGATGAGTTTGATGTCGTTGCGCAGTACAGCCCAGCTGTTCCAGAAGTTTTCCAGTGCTGGTATGAATCCCGATTTGGCGGTATCCATCCATGGCAATTCATCGATGAATATTACTTTCTTGCCTTCCGGAAGTGTTTCTATGTATTGTGACAGGGCATAGAATGCCAGCAGCCAGCTCTTGAATGTCTGAAGAGTGGTGGAGTGGGTATATTTTTGCAGGGAAATGCTGAAGTTGACAAGCTGTTCGCCTTTAGCAACTCCGTTCATTCCTGTAATGAAGAAGGCAAAATGGTCCTCTACGGCTTTTCTGATGAGAAAAGTCTTGCCTACACGTCGTCTTCCATAGACGGCGATAAACTCTGATCTATCGGAGTTTATATATTCATTGAGCAGTTTGAGTTCTGCTTCTCTTCCTATCAGTCTCTGTTCCATATCTTTCGTTATTTTCTTTTTGCAAAGAATAATGCAAGCGAGCGCAATGAAAGCTTGCTTTCAAATTGCGAGTGCAGCTTATTTTCTGCGCAAAGATATAAAAAAATACCCATTAGCGCAAATTATTCTTGGATAATCTGCGCTAACGGTATGAAAAAAGCTTATTAGCGCAGATTATCCCGTTACGCGTTCGGCGATTTCAAATCCGCCGGGACGCCTGTCGGGAGACTTTCTATTGACACCTGTCGGGAGACTTTCTTTTAAACAAATCGTTCATCGTAATCTGTTTCTGTACGGTGTCGCTATGTTTGTTCTGCTTCAATCAGAAAGAAGTAATTCTACAGTTTGTCCGCTTTGATTTTGTTAGATGTATGATACAAATACACTTTTAAGGACGACTTTTTGTGATTTTCTACACTTTTAAGGACGACTTTTTGTAGTTTTATACATTTTTAAGGACGACTTTTTGTGCTCTTTGAAATAAAAAATGTATCTTTGCATTCAGAAATATCAAATAATCAGATAGTTATGAAGAGAAATGCCATCAAATACCTATATCAATGGAAAGCAAGCAACGACCGAAAGCCGTTGATTATGCTTGGAGCCCGCCAGGTTGGCAAAACCTGGCTGATGCAGGAATTTGCCAAAGAGGCCTATACCCGTAGTGCGTATGTAAACTTCGAAGACAATGAAATGCTCCGGGAAGTTTTTGCACATGACTTTGATATTCCCCGTATTATCAATAGCATACAATGGAGTACAGGAGTTTCTATTGATGAAAATACGCTTATTATCCTTGATGAGATACAAGAAGCACCCAGGGGTATCACCGCATTAAAGTATTTTGCAGAAAAAGCACCTCAATATCATGTCGTAGCTGCAGGTTCATTGCTCGGAATTGCGATGCATCAGAATGACTCTTTTCCTGTAGGTAAGGTAGATTTCATGCATTTATATCCCCTCACATTCTTTGAATTTCTAGATGCAATCGGTGAAAGCCGTATGGTAGAACTGCTTATGTCAAAGGATTGGAATATGATAACTATGTTCCGGAATAAATTCGAAGAATGCCTGCGACAGTATTATCTGGTCGGGGGAATGCCGGCTGTAGTCCAGTCTTTTGCCAGCGAGAGGAATCTGGCTAAAGTCAGAAGCATTCAAAAAGGAATCCTTGAAGCGTATGAGCGTGATTTTTCCAAACATGCCCCGGCTATAGAAGTTCCACGTATCCGAATGGTTTGGAAATCCATCCCATCCCAGCTTGCCAAGGAAAACAAGAAATTCATCTATGGTGCCGTGAAGGAAGGTGCCAGAGCAAAGGATTTTGAACTCGCCATTGAATGGCTGAAAGATGCAGGGTTGGTCTATAAGGTAAACCGCTGTAAGAAAGCCTTGTTGCCATTGGCTGCATACGAGGATTTCTCTGCTTTCAAATTATTCCTGTCTGATGTGGGACTGATGGGTGCCATGAGCAATATTCCTGCCCAAAGCTTGCTGGAAGGAAATGTGCTGTTTTCAGATTTTAAGGGGGCGCTGACAGAGCAGTATGTCCTGCAGCAGCTTAAGGAGAAATCTTCCTTGTCTATCTATTATTGGTCGGCAGAAAATTCACGTGGTGAAATAGATTTTCTAGTGCAGGATGAAGAAAGAATCATTCCGATAGAAGTAAAGGCTGAGGAGAATTTGCAGGCTAAGAGTTTGAGGGTGTTTGTAGAGCGCAATCAGGGATTGAAAGGTATGCGCCTATCCATGTCACCTTATAGAGAGCAGGATTGGCTTGCCAATTATCCATTATATTCCGTGTCTGCAATATTTGGATAATTATATAGGTATAGTATGCAGATAATCAGCGCTAACGTGCTTTTTTCATACCATTAGCGCAAATTATCCGCGGATAATTTGCGCTAATGATATTTTAAATGTTTCTTCGATTTACCAAGTTGGTACAACCTGATTCTGCGTCTTTGATTCTTCTACACGGTAAGAAAAATTGGCAGCAGGATGCTTCCCGTCACGATGAATGGATTATATTGATAGTCATATCTTCTTCTTCAGTTATAATTATTTAGGTGCAAGGATAAGGCTAATATTTGGATAATGGTGGATGAGTGAGATATAATTCTGTCAAATCTATGCTAAAATACTACGATTTGGCAAAATTGCGGAATGTTTTTATCCGAAAAACCAAATATTTTGGAGGAAAAGTTGTTTTTTTACGTTGTTTTTATATATACTTTCGAAAGTTTTTATTAATTTTGCAGCATAGAGTATTGCTGAGGAGCGGAATATGTCTTCTTTGGCAAGAAAACGGATAATCAAGATTGTCGAACATTTTAAATAGTTAAGAAAAAGAAAGCTAGAGACTATATACATATTACAATAAGGTATTGAGCTTTTAGGCTCTTGTCCCATCATCTATAAATACCGCCAATATTCTGACAACAAGGACAAGCAGACTGGAGTTCCACGCTTATAGGTGTGAACTGTTCTGTCGTTTGTTGTTGTGTAAGTCACTTGGTGGTAACCGATAGATGTAACAAACTGAAGGAATGGTTGCACGCCTTTTACTTTTCACCTAAAAACGGAATAGCATTAGCCACCGCAACGATTACCATAACTGAAAAAATATTAATTAAAACTTTTGAATATGAAACGATTTTTACTTTTATCAGTCATGTTCTGTATCGGAGTTTTGCATAGTTTGGCGCAAAACTTTGATTATGCAGACGAAAATGGAGTAACGTGGAACTGTTACGCCTCGTCCGGGTATAACTTATCTGATGGTACTTGGGTGAATGCCCCGAATGTCCAAATTAATGGGGCTTCTGGATATGGGGATGAGGTGTTTGTGCCTTCGTATATTCCTTATCAAGGAAAAGACTATCCTGTATTACAAATGGGTAGTATCTTTCGAGATAATAAGACTTTGAAGAAAGTTACTTTACCAAAGACTTTGAAAACTCTTTTGGGGGATACTTTTCAGAATTGTAGTGCTCTTACTGAGGTTGAGAATACTGAGCAAATAACTAGTTGCGGCTATAATGCTTTTTATAATTGTAGCTCTCTTAAGTCTATCGATTTAAGTTCTTGTGAGAATGTTGCTAGTATGACTTTTTATCAATGTAATAATCTTCAAACTGTTACATTAAAAGATTGTAAGAGTATAGGTTCAAATGCTTTTCAAGGATGTAGTTCTCTTACTACAGTTGGAGATATTTCAAAATGTAAGAATATTGATCCCTACGCTTTTAATGGTTGTTACTCTTTAAAATCAGTGGACCTTAGTAGTTGTGCTACTCTTGGAGAATATGCTTTTTCTGATTGTAATAGTCTTACATCTGTAGGTAATACATCTTTACTTACTTCAATAAGTGAATATGCTTTTTCTGGTTGTTCTAATCTTAAAACAGTCAATCTGTCTAATTGTACAGCAATTGATAAATATGCATTTTATGAATGTAAGAAACTAGAAAGTATTGATATTTCTAGTAGTAAATATCTTGGAGAATATGCTTTCCAAAATTGCTCTAATCTTAAGGATATAAAAGGCTTAGATAAATTTACTATAATTCCATCTTTTGCATTCAGTAATACTGCCATAACTTCTTTGGATTTGCCTCTTTGTGAAGTTGTTGGTGATGGTGCTTTCTATAACTGCTCAAAACTTGAATCAATTTCTTTGCCTATCTGTACTACAATAAATGGTGGAGTGAAAACTAACCAATGGAGCAGCGTTTATGGTACATTCGCAAACTGTACCAAATTACAGAAGTTAGATTTGCCTAAGTGTACAAATATTTCTGGATATGCTTTCCAAAATTGTACAAACTTGGCATCCCTCAATATTCCTGTTTGCCAATCATTAGGCGTTTACTCATTTGGTTCTTGCAATAGTTTGAACGAAGTGGCTCTTCCTGCTACTATCAGGAGCCTTGGTTATCGATGCTTTGATGGAAATACTTTGTTGACTCTCAATTCTACAGAGATTCCTGAATTAGAGGATAAGGGTAATAATTATGTTATGTCTAGTGAGGAGGTGGCTGATACATTGTCTCTTGGCAAGAATGTATTAGTTATAGTTCCTGAAGCAATGCTTTCTAGTTATCAGAATGCAGAAGTTTGGAAAGACATAAAGGATAGGATATTCCCAATGGGAACTCAATTCGATTATAATATTGAGGCGACTGCACAGGCAACAACCTCTGGTATTCAGAAAGCTATTCCACAAGATAAACTGAGAAGTGTTGTTTCTCTGAAAGTAAAGGGTAGCATTAATAGTTACGACATTATGATTATGCGTAACAAGATGGATAATCTCCATTATTTGGATTTGTCAGAGGTAGATGTTGTAGCTAATCCTTACGAATACTATACAGGTTATTGTTCACAAGATAGTGTGCTTGGACCTCACTCTTTTGCAGACCTCAGTAAACTGCTTACTGTTAAGTTGCCTAATAGTGTAAGGTACATAAATTGCGCATTTGCTAATTGTAGGAATCTTAAGTCTGTTGTTCTTCCAGAAAGTTTAATCTCTATGAACTATTATGGTAATGATTATAATATGGGTGGTATGTACCATCCTATGGGAGAAGAAGGCTCTTTTTCTGGTTGCTCAATGCTTAAGGAGGTCATTATGCCTTCTTGTCAAAATTTAGGTTATAAAACATTCTTCGGCTGTTATGCCTTAGAAGGAATTGTTCTTCCTAAAAATCTCAAACATATAGGTAGTAATACTTTTGAGAACTGTAGTTCATTAAAGAGTGTTATTCTTCCTGATAGTGTAGAATCAATAGGTTCTTATGCATTCTATAATTGCTTTAATCTGAAGTCTATTCAGTTTCCTCCATCATTACGAACAATTGCTAATCATGCATTCCAGTCTTGCTCAAATCTTGAGAGTATCAGTCTCCCAGGCTTAACCACTATTGAAGAGAGTACTTTCGATGGTTGTAGCAAACTACAGGAAGTAAGAGTACCTAGCACATTGGAGCGTATCGGTGACAAGGCTTTCAATAATTGCAACAATTTGAACAACGTATATACTTATACCGTTCTCCCTATCAACATCGACCAGAATACGTTTACCAATTTCAAGGCTACTACTCTTTGGGTGCCAACACAGAGTTTTGACAACTACTATTGGAATACCCAGTGGAGCCAGTTCCGTGAGATTAAGGAGTTTGATGAGCCTTATGACTTTTTCTATCTTGACAACGTGTTCGTTCTCTCTAAACGATTCGAGGGCGACCCAAACATCGACATCAAGGACAATGGTGCCTTGAAGGTTGTAGGCACAGACAGACAGGAGGCTAACCTTGTTACAGTAAAGAGTAATGGTGGAGCTAATACAGGCTCAGACTCAGGCAATGGTGGTGGTGGTACTATCATCGCTGATGGCAACTTGGATGCTAAGCAACTGAAGTTTGAAATCACTATGAATGCCAACCAGTGGTACTTCCTGAGCTTCCCATTCAATATTAAGTTTGCCAACATCAAGGCTCCTGGCAAGTATGTTATCCGCAAATATGATGGCGAAGCACGTGCCAACAAGGGTTATGGCGGTTGGGTAGACTTGGCTGAGAACGAGGATTCTCTCCGTCGAGGTGTAGGCTATATCTTCCAGACATCTACAGCAGGTGTATTTGTCTTGAACGTAGAGAAAGACCAATTTGGCAACATGGAGGCTAAGGATATTTCTCAGAAGTTAGGAAATTACTCTGCTCGCAATGTACAGGATGCCAGCTGGAACTTTATCGGTAATGTGCAGACCAGTTATATGGATGTTGCTGACTTGGGTTATGATGCGCCTATCACTTATTGGAATGGTTCTACCTATGAGGCAGCTCGTCCAGGTGATGATGAACTGATATTGCATCCTTTCCAGGCATTCTTTGTTCAGAAACCTGCGGATGTAGACAAAATCGAGTTTAAGGCTGAAGACCGCCAGACCAAGGAGGAAGCTACTGCCAAGTCGGGCAAGGCAAGAGCAAGAAGACTGGAGAAGGGTATAACCCCAGACCGTTTGCTTATTAATCTCGCTATCACGGATGGCAAGAATACAGATAAAACTCGTGTTGTGTTTAATGCCAAGAAGAGCCAGGCATACGAAATGGAATGTGATGCAGCTAAGTTTGAGGCAGTATCAGATGCTCCTCAACTCTATTCTGTTGAAGCCCAGGCAGGCAACCTTGCTATCAACGAGCGACCAATGGGTAGTGTAAACCTTGGCTTCGCTGTGAAGAAGTCTGGTAATTATTCCATCTCTGCTTCTCGTATGGACCAGCCTATGTTGCTGCAAGACAATGAGACAGGTGCAACTTACGACTTAACTGATGGTGACTATCAGTTTGCTGCCGATGCAGGTTCATATAACAGCCGTTTCGTTCTAGTTCCTACAAGAGGTACTACAGGCATAGCCGATATCATCAACAAGACTGGTGTTAATATAATGCCTACAGAGCAGGGGATCAACTTCAGTGGCTTGAATGGCAAGACTGTTTCCGTATATTCTACCAACGGTATGTTGCTCGCCACAAGAGACTTTGATGGTATGCTCAATCTTTCTACTGGCGTATATCTCGTAAAGGTAGACGGTATGACCACTAAGGTTATGGTAAAATAAGTACATTTTCTATGAAAAGTATTATAAGATATAGTTTTATCACATGGTTGCTGCTCTTATTGGGCAGCACCATGCTGATGGCATCGCTACCCGCAGACGATGATTTCAACCCTTCTAGCCCACCAGAGCCTAATGTGAGGTTTAAGGTAGAAGTCGTTTCTTCTCCTTATGCCTATTCTTCGGGCAGTGGTAAGTATCTGCAGGGGGAGAATGTTTATATCAGTACGTCTTCCAGCAATGAGAACTACCAGTTTTCTTATTGGAAGAAGGATGGTGAAAGATATACCGACCAGCAGTATTTCTCATACACAATGACCGATGAGAACGTAGTGTTTGAGGCTGTATACGATTATGTGCCTGTCAACCCTGCCGAACCTTCGCCAATGAACAAATATCGCCTTTATCTGGATAGTGACGACAGTGGCAACTGTTCGTTTAATCGGGCGAGTGGCGAGAAAGTAGAGGCGGGTATGTCCGTATGGCTTAATGCCTATCTTAGTATGGGGTATAAGTTCTTGGGATGGTATAAGGGTGAAGAACTGATAAATAAGGAACAGAGTTTCTATTATACCATGCCTACCGAGGACGTTAGGATTACTGCCCATGTGGCGTATAGTCCTGAGAGTCCTGCCGACCCTAGTGGTCCAGGACAAGATAATGTGGATACGGGTATCAGTCAGGTGGCTCTACCTTCTAAGATAAGTCAGGCTTATCATCTTGATGGTACTAAGGCTGCCGCTTTACAGCCTGGTCAAGTATACATTATTAATCATAAGAAAGTATTGGTAAGATAAGCTAAAATATATAGTAAAAAGCTCACAAGTTTGCAGAATATTGCAGGCTTGTGAGCTTTTGTCATATAGGTGTTAGAGGCTAAGATAAGAATTTCTTTTGGATATGGCAAGTACTTTTGGGATTATATTCTGTACTATTTTACATCATTTCCTTCTTAAACCAAAGCTCGAACACGCAGTCGGCGATGAAGATGCCATCCTTCTCCAGGGTGATCAATTCCTTGTCGATGAGGGCTTTCTTGATGCGGTCGATGTTGGATTTGCTGCCCAGCGGATAGGTTTCTGCTACTGCCTGGGCGGTGAAGCCGGAGTGAACGCCACTGCAGAGGAGGCGCAGAAAGTTGAGCTGATAGGTGGTTAAGCCCTCGGTTTGCTGTACGAAGAGACCATGACATTGTTGCAGCAAGGCGCTGATGCCGCTTTGCAAGGTTTCTTCGTTTACCTCTTTCTCGGTCTCAGCCATCACGTTCCATGCCAACTGTTGCACATAAGAAGAATAGTTCTTTACGGTTTCACAGATTCTTGTAGCAAAATCCTTAGATATGCTCTTGCCGTATTTCTCGAATCGCGAGCAGATGAAAGGTACCCAATATTCTGTAGGAATGCAATCCAAGTGCAGCATCTCGCCAAACATATAGAAAGGCATGCGTCGGTTTTGGAAAATGTTTTCCATCAGATGCTTCTTGCTTCCAAAGAAGCAGTATGATACATTCTGATGATGCTGCCAGGCACCACGCAAGCGTTTCTGCACCGTCAACGAATCTGGAAACTCTCCGATTTGCTGGAATTCGTCGATGCAGACTACCAGGCGGATTCCCTTTTCCTGAGCTATTCTTTCCGGAAGATTCAGAATATCTTCTGGGGAATAGTCCTTAGGAGTAATTCCCAGGGATAAAGAATATTCGGATGTAGGATCCGGACTAAAAGAGATTTTTGGTGAAACTCTTACCAAGAACTGCTTAATGTTTTCCACGACTTGTTCCAGTTTATTACCCATAGATTTCATAATGGCTTCTGCGAAGCGATTATAGAAATCATATTCGCTTCGGCAATCGTAGATGTCCATATACACCACTATTATCTCTGGATTATCAATTTCGGATATTACCTTTTTGACGAGCGAAGTCTTGCCCATGCGTCGGGGAGAGATGAGAATGACGTTGATGCCATGCTCAAAGTCTGCCTTGATGCGCTTGGTTTCTTCTATTCGGTCGGTGAAGTTGTTTCCGGCAACCGACATACCATATACGAATGCCTTTTCCATTGTTTTTTTGCTTGATTACGGATGCAAAGATAAGTAAAAAAATGAAAGTTCACAAGGTTGTGGACCACAAACTTGTGAACTTTTAATATTATTTTGTAAATCAGGTATTTAAAAGCTGTTTTTTATGCATAAAACAAGCCGTAATCAGAGGCTTTTCTTATCAAACACACCATTCATTGTGATGCAGAGATGCTGGAACTTGCTGAGGAGCTTGTCTGACCATTTCGTCATGTTGTAAAGGTCCTTGATTTCCTTAAACTTCTTTTCATCCCATTGCGGATAATCTATCTCTGAGAAATAACGGCGGTAGTCGCGGAGATTGTCGCCTGAGAAATGGAGATAATCGTCGATGTCGCCAAACCATTCGGGAGTCATCATCTGGGTGGCAAAGGCTTCGAAGTTCTGATTGTCCTGAAGCATGCAGTTGTGATTCAATACACACCATACGCAGAACCAATGGTTCTTGCGGGTAACAAATTTCAACATATTGGCTATCTGAGCCTTCAGATTCTGCATGTCGATGTATTTGCCGTCTTTTACTTTGTAGAAAACCTCGTTGGGAAGGGTTTCCGGAATGCCTTCGGGATGTTCCAAATCGTAGATTTCCTGCTCTATGATGTGCCATTTTACGGTGGCTGATACCAGCTTGAGATATTCTTGTGCTGTAAAATTGACGTGGGCAAGCTGGGCGCCCAGCAGTTGGGTGTCTCTTATATATTTCATAAAGTCGAGGCGCAGATTTTCCGGTACCTCGTCTTTTAGCGTTTTTCTTACTTCCAGCAATTGGCTGACGGAGAGCTGCTTTCCGTTGTTATCATATTCCAGGGTTGTAAAGTATCGGTCTATGTCGCTGATGCCCTTTGGTTCTTCCTGATATTCCTGTAGCGACATTTCGAAGAGGCGGGTGGTCTGCTCTTCGCTCATGGCGAGGTTGGTGAAATGGCTCAGCTGGCGGAAGTGGAGCATCAGATAACATGCCATGCTGTATAGCTGGAAGAGATTCCAGAGGCGCTCTACGGGTTTTACGCCGGGGATATGAGTGGGTTTTACCTGGCGTAACAGTTCTTTCTGGAGTTTGGTTACTTCGTTTACGTCGATAGTACTTCCTTTGCCCAGTTCATCGGTTTCGAAAAATTCGTTGAGTTTCGGCAGGATGCGGGTCATATCCAGCGGCGCCACTTTCATCCGTTTTCCTTCTATCTGTTTTCCCTTTTTCATGTCTTCCATGATATGCGCCATCAGGGGTGTAAACTTCTGCATTACGATGATGCTGATGCTTACTTCGTGGGTTTCGTTCTGCTCCTTTCGCTGTTTGGCTATGTCGTTGTGCTGCAGTACCATATCTTTCTCTGCCATATAGCAGAGTCGGGTGGCTTTGGTGCAGAGCGAACGGATATCGAAGGTAAGTTCCTGCGGACTGTAATCTTCCCATGCATCTACC
Organism: Segatella copri DSM 18205; assembly: GCF_025151535.1. Classification (NCBI taxonomy): domain Bacteria; kingdom Pseudomonadati; phylum Bacteroidota; class Bacteroidia; order Bacteroidales; family Prevotellaceae; genus Segatella; species Segatella copri. The sequence continues at coordinate 2,734,240 of NZ_CP102288.1, read as the reverse complement.
AGAATGCTGAGCATTCGGCAGAAGTTGTCGAGCTGTCGGTCGAAGACTTCGTAGCTGAATTCTATTTCATCTTTATCTTCATTCATTGTCAGTCTGTTTTAAGAAAATAAGTTTTGCCACAAAGGTAAGATTTATTTTCGGATTATGCAAGGATATGCGCTTGTTTTTCCTCTTTTTTCCCCATACTTTTCCCCGTAGCCCCCTTGTTTCTTCCCTGATTTCAGAAAAGTAGCGGGAAGGTGGCGGGGAAAATTTGGAATCGGCGAAGGGAAGTATTAACTTTGCCATCGAAAACGAAAGAGCGGCGAAATGCTGAGCCATGAATGAGCTGAAACTCTTCACTCTTCACCTGAAGCCCGGAAATGCCCATAAACAGAGGGGTTTCGAGAGGTGAAGAGTCAGAGACAACTCTTCACCCACTCTTCACCACTCTTCACCTTATTATATATAAGGACAAAAAGGATGATTATTATTAATCTTAAAATTTACACATAATGGAAAATTTAAAAACCTTATCGTCATCAGATAAGATGACAAACGAAATTTCAGCACTCTCTCTTGTTGAGAGTTTTCTCGATGAGTATTATCTCTTCCGTAGAAATGTGCTAAGTGGTAAAACCGAGTATCTCACTCTCTCAAAGAATGAGGACGAAACTGAGGAGCCCGTAGAAGAGGAACCGGAAACCGGTGGGGAAGAGGAGGAATCTTCTGACTCAACCTGGAAGGTGCTGACTCCGGAGGCTTTCAATTCCATCGTCCGTCATGCCAAACGGTTGGGTGTAGGAGGTAAGAAGTCGCCCCGACAGGATATTGAGGAGTTCGTACGTTCTGAAGAGGTTCCGGAGTTTGACCCTATCAGGGAATATCTCGAAAACCTGCCGGAATGGGATGGTAAGAACCATGTGGCTGAACTCTTTGGCAGAATTCCGGGGCTTACAAGTGAACAGTTGGGATGGTGCGCCACCTGGCTCCGTTCTGCTGTCGCCCACTGGTTGCAGATGGATATGTTTCATGGCAACGAAACCACTCCTGTGCTTATCGGCAAGCAGGGTTGCGGCAAGAGTACCTTTGCCTATCGCCTGCTGCCGGATCATCTGCGACAGTATTTCCTCGACCACATCAACTTTGCCAATAAGTTTGACTCCGAGATGGCGCTCACTCATAATCTCTTTGTCAACATAGATGAGTTTGCGAATATGGGACCATCGCAGCAGGGCAAGCTGAAGCAGATGCTTTCAAAGGTGAAGGTGAATGGGCGCCCTATCTTCGGCAAGAGTCAGGATGACCGTCCGCGCTACGCTTCCTTCCTGGCAACCACCAATGATGAGCATCCGCTCTGCGACCCTACGGGTAGCCGCCGATTCGTCTGTCTGCACATTCCGGCAGGTGAATATATCGACAACGGTTCACCCATCATTTATGACCAGCTCTATGCACAAGTTATGTATGAGCTTTGCCATAAGAAGACCCCTTACTGGTTTACCAATGCCGAGGTGGATCGCATTCAGAAGTGCAATCTTCCTTTCTTCAAGGTAGATGATTTTGAATCGATGCTGAAGAGCTGCTTCCGTGTTCCTGAAGATAATGAAACGGGCGAATGGCTCATCTGTTCGGATGTTTTCGAGGTTCTGCACGAAAGATTTCCGATGCTGATCAGCAATCTGAGCACCAAGATTCGCATCGGCCAGTCGCTCAAACTCCTGGGTTGCAAGATGAAGCATACCAAGAAGGGTCAGGCCTATCTGCTTGTAAGAATCTGAAAATATAGCTAAGCGGCAGATGGGTGAAGAGTGGTGAAGAGTGGGTGAAGAGTGAGAAACAACTCTTCACCCCTCGAATCCCCTCTGTTTATCGGCATTTCCGGGGGTTAGGTGAAGAGTGAAGAGTTTTTCGCAGTTCCTTTCTTAATATTCTTTCTCAGGCTTTTCCGATAGCTGTCTGACTAGAACAGCCCACTGTTCTCATAGCGGCTAGTTGGCTGTCTGTGGTTTGCCAGTTGGCTATTTGCCGATAACAGCCTCTCAATCTTTCGAAGAAAAAATTATTTATCCAACTTAAAAAATAAAGAACATGAACAATATTTCAATCCATTCCATTGATACGGTATGTCTCAAGGAGGCGTGCCCGGTACATCATCTTTGTGCTCGTTTTGAGCGTTATCAGAAGTTGCGTAAGTCGGAGAAGGTGTTCAGTATTCTGAACCCGGACCATATAGCCTGCAGCGAGCAGGGCTGTGCCTATCGTCTTCAGAAGAAGATCATACGCATGGCACGCGGATTCCGCCGCATGTTCGGTACGATACCTTCTGCCAATACGCCTCATTTCTGGCACTTTTCGCCCTATATCAGCGAAAGCACCTATTGCAAGGCGAAGCGCGGCGCCATCCTCATCGCACCCGATATGCAGCAGAAATTACTGCGTCTCTTCGAGCAGAATGGCGCCGATATCAGCATCGGTTTTGATGAATATGTAGAGCAGGAGGGCTATGAAGAAGTAGATACCGCAAACTGTAAAAAAATATAATTTTTTCCATCTTTTAGCGGTAATGAAACAGATTTTTATTATTTTTGTTTCCTGAATTTTACAACTAAACAATAAGAAATAGATTATGCGTGTTATTATCGAAAAAGATTATGAGAAGCTGTCAAAGTGGGCAGCTGATCATGTAATTGAAACAATTAACAGATTTCAACCAACTGCTGAACGTCCTTTTGTTCTGGGTTTGCCAACCGGTTCTTCACCTCAGGGCATGTATGCCAATCTGGTAAAGGCGGTAAAAGAAGGCAAGGTTTCGTTCAAGCATGTCATCACCTTCAATATGGATGAATATGTAGGTTTGCCGGAATCTCATCCTGAGAGCTATCATTCTTTCATGGCTACCAATCTCTTCAATCATATCGACTGTCCTAAGGAGAATATTCATATCCTGAACGGTAATGCCGAGAATCTGGAAGAGGAGTGCCGTCATTATGAGCAGATGATAGAAGAAGCGGGTGGCATCGACCTCTTTATCGGTGGTATCGGTCCTGATGGCCATATCGCTTTCAACGAGCCATTCTCTTCTCTAACCTCACGCACACGAGTAAAGACGCTCACTACAGACACCAAGATTGCCAACTCCCGTTTCTTCGATAATGATCCTGAGAAGGTACCTAGTCTGGCTCTGACCGTAGGTGTGGGTACCGTGATGGCTGCCCGAGAGGTAATGATTCTCTGCAACGGTCATAACAAGGCCCGCGCCCTGCAGGCTGCCATCGAAGGTCCTGTTACTCAGGCTTGGACCATCAGCGCTCTGCAGCAGCACCAGCATGGCATCATCGTTTGTGATGAGATTGCCTGCGATGAACTGAAGGTGGGTACTTACCGCTACTTCAAGGATATCGAGAAAGATAACATCTAAGTTATCTGATGCCTATAAAAAAGAATAAGGATGATGACTATTCGTCATCATCCTTATTTTCTGCTATTACCTGAGGACCGCGAACCTTGTCCTTGAGTCCCAGACCTTTCTTGATTTCTATATTTACTCCATCGCTCAAACCGGTGGTTACCTGTTTGCGCTCATAAGTCTTCTTCTTGTCGCTACCTTTTATGATATATACAAAGGTAGAATCGCCGCTAAACTCGATGGCACTCTCCGGAACGGTGAGTACATGGGTAGCCTTTGCCAGTACAATCTCGGCATTGGCGCTGTAACCGGAACGGATTTTGCCGCCCTTGGTAGAGCGGATGGCTGCCTTTACCTCAAACTGGTTGGCACCATTGTTTTCTACAGCCTTAGGTGAGATATATTCCAGGTTTGCCTCGAAGTTGAGGTTCTGCAAGGCTCCGATGGTAATCTTCATCGGCATTCCTGTAACGAGACTTCCCACTTCGGTTTCATCGATATTGCCACGGAAGATGAGGTCGTTCATGTTGGCCACACTGGCGATGGTAGTACCATCGTTGAAAGTGTTGGCAAGAATTACCGAGTTACCCACCTTGACCGGAATATCGAGGATAATGCCCGAGATGGTAGAACGGATGAGGGTGGAAGAAGCGCTGGCATTGCTCTTGCTTACACCATCGCGCACCACCTGGAGAGCATCTTCGGCAGCGGTAACCTCCTCGCGTGCCTGTTTCATCGCCTGCTTTACCTTATCAAACTCATCGGCGCTGACCAGCTGTTTCTTGAAGAGCTGTTCCTCGCGGCCGTAATCCACCTGTGCCTGTTTCAGGTTGATTTCTGCAAGGCGCACACGTGCCTGAGCCGAACTGAGCTGTCCCATATCTGGAATCACCTTTACCTTGGCGATAACCTCGCCCGCCTGAACATAATCACCCGCTTCTTTGCAAATCTCGGTGATGATACCGCTAATCTGAGGCTTTACGCTCACCTCGTTGCGAGGCTCAATCTTGCCCGTGATGACGGTAGTTTTCAAAACATCAGCCATCTTGGGAGTAAACTCAGTATACTCTACAGGCTTAGGCTGCGATTTCTCATAAAGGAACACGAAGGTTCCGATGAAAATCAAGGCGACAATCGCCGCAACAATCAACTTTGAATACTTTTTCATATCTTTTATATCTTATATTTTCTTTTATTCGTCTCTCATTGCATCTACTGGTTTGATGCTCATGGCTCGCCATGCAGGGGCGAGTCCGGCTAGGCCGCCGAGAATGCAGATGAGGATGGCTGAAGAGATGGCCGTCCAGAAATCTACCTGAAAGTGGGCGGTAAGAATGCCGTCCGTGGTACTTCCTACTTCCAGCATCTGCAGGATGGCAACACCGAAGAGAATGCCGCTCATGCCGGCTACCAGGGTGAGGAGAATACTCTCGGAGATGATTTGCGAAAGAATCATCTTAGGCGTGGCTCCGATGGCTCGGCGGATGCCTATCTCGGTGGTTCGCTCCTTTACCGTTACCATCATGATGTTGGAAACTCCGATGGCGCCGGCGAGAAGGGTGCCGATGCCTACCAGCCAGATGAGGAAGTTGACGCCCTTGAACAGGTTGTCGAGCATCTGGAAGAGTACTTCGGTATTGAACACCATAATGCCCTTTTCGTCGGTAGGGTCTATGCTGTGGGCTCTTGCTACGGTTTCTCTCATCCGTTGGGCAATGCTGCTCATCACTACGCCCGTTTTGCCGGTGGTGGCTATGATGTCTACCGCCTTACCCCGGTTATAAGCGCTGCGCAAAACCGATTGGGGCAGGGTGATGGTTTCATCGGCACGACCGCCGAAATTGATGCCGTTGCCCGAACGGTAATCTACGCCTATCACCATATAATAGGTAGAGTCTACTCTTACGCTCTTGCCGCACGGATCACCGCCGCCAGGAAAGAGATTCTTGTAAATCTGTTTGCCGATGACGCAAACCTTGCGCTGCTGGCGCACATCCATCTCGTTGATGTATCTGCCGTAAAACATCTGTGGCGCAGAAACTTTGGCGTAGTCAGGATTTACGCCCTGTGTGCTGCCGCTGAATTTTTTGTCTCCAAACACCACCGACTTGTTGCCGCCGAAGAGCAGCGGGGTAATGACATCGAGTTCGGGCACCTGGTGGCGCAATCTGTCCAGGTCTTTCTCTTCCATCTGCCAGGAGCGCCCCTTGTTGAATCCCTTGTAGGGTTTGGTGGTGTTCTGCGCCCAGATGATGGCGGTGTTGGTGGCAAAGCCTGTGAAGTTGTTTTGCAGCATCTCCTTCAGTCCTTGTCCGCCACCCATCAGGGCGATGAGCATAAACACGCCCCAGAACACGCCGAAGCCCGTAAGCAGACTGCGGCTCTTGTTCCTCGTGATGGTGTCGAGAATCTCTTTATATGTATCTAAATCTAATCGCATAGCCTATTCTATATATATAATTAAGGTGTAAGCAAGAATGAATTCAACATTCAACACTTAACATTCAACATTTTGCATTATTCCGCTCTCAGCGCCTCTATCGGTCGGATTCTTGCAGCCTTGATGGCTGGGATGAGTCCGGCGATGGTGCCTGCGATGACGATGGTGATGGTGGCACCGATACAGGTGCCGATGCCCACCGTAGGGTTCACAAACATGGCGGCTTTAAACAGTCCGGTATCTACGGTGGTGTGGCCGATGGTTGCATCCATGATTTCGTTTGCCGCCACACCGCAGACCATTCCGATGTAGCCGAAGAACGAGGTGATGATGATGCTCTCGGTAATGATGAGCTTCAGTATCGACCAAGGCTTGGCTCCGATGGCTTTTCTTACGCCAAACTCTCGGGTTCGCTCCTTCACGGTGATGAGCATGATGTTGCTTACGCCCACGATTCCGCTCAGCAGAGTGAACAGACCCACAATCCATAGGGCCGTCTGCATGATGGCGATTCCCTGGTTCATCTGGATGTTGTCTACGTATCGGTTCCAGAGCCAGATGGTTCGCTCGTCATCAGGTGCTGCCTGATGGTTGTTGTTGATGCTGGCACGATAGTTCTTCTCAAACTGCTCGTTATCTTCCTTGGTCTTCAGGTTCTTGATGGTAAACTCCAGACTTCCCGCATCATCGCCCTTGGCGTAGATGGTCTTTATGGTGGAGTAGGCGATGAAGGCTTCGGTATTATTGCGCGATTCATCATCCTTGTAGATTCCCACCACCTGGAAGTTGAGGTTGCTGATCTTTACGTTCTTGCCCACCAGCGAACGGTAGTCTTTGCAGAGTTCCTTGGCCTGGCTTCGGCTCAGCACCACATTCTTGCGCTGCTCCTTCATATCGATTTCGTTGATGAATCGTCCGGCTATCAGCTCCGTCTTGTCGATTTTGGGATGTGTAGGAGCCACACCCACCAATGACTGGCTTGCCACATAATTATCACCATAGTTGATGTTCACGTTATACTGTTCCAGTCTTCCACCCACATCATCCACGTACTGGCCGTAGGTCTTGTTGCTGATGAGGATATCCTTGTCGTTGAGCATGATGCTTCTGCCTTCCTTCAGTCCCTTGTAAGCCTTGGAGGTTTCGCCCGGGAATACTCGCATGGAGTTGGCAAGGAATCGGGTGCTTTGCTGCAACTGGGCATTAATCAGTCCGTTGCCGGCGCCCAGCAGGAATATCAGCATGAAGATTCCCCAGGCAACGGCAAATCCCGTGAGCGAAGTGCGGAGCTTGTTGCGCTTCGACGTGCTCCATATTTCTTTGATTAATTCTCTCATTATTTTTAGTTAATAATTAATAGTTGATAGTTTATAGAGGGCTGGCGCCATCAGCAGTTCTGCCCTATTAACTATAAACTTTAAACTATAAACTTCTTACTTCACGTAGTCTTTCGATACGAGATGATGGTCTCTGTTGTCTTCGATGCTTCCGATGAGTCCGTCCTTGATATGGATAACCTTATCGGTCTCGTTGGCAACACCGCTTTCGTGGGTTACTACCACGATGGTCATTCCCTCTTTCTGGTGCAGTTCCTTCAGCAGGTCCATCACTTCCACGCTCGTTTTGGAGTCGAGAGCTCCGGTAGGCTCATCGGCAAGGATAATTTCGGGTTTGGTGATGAGGGCACGGGCGATGGCTACACGTTGCTTCTGTCCTCCCGACATCTCGTTAGGATAATGGTTGGCCCATTGCTTCAAGCCCAGTTTTTCTAGATATTCCATCGCCAGTTCGTGGCGCTTCTTGCGGCTCACGCCCTGGTAGAAGAGTGGAAGCTCTACGTTTTCCACCGCCGTCTTGAACGAGATGAGGTTGAACGACTGGAAGATGAAGCCTATCATCTTATTGCGGTATTCGGCAGCACGGGTTTCCGAGAGGTCTTTGATGAGCACATCATTGAGTCGGTATTCGCCCGTATCGTAGTTGTCGAGAATACCCAGTATATTTAATAAGGTGGATTTTCCCGAGCCGGAAGCACCCATGATGCTGACGAACTCGCCACGTTCGATGTCGAGGTCGATGCCCTTCAGCACATGGAGTGGCTGAGCACCCTGGTAGGTCTTGTTGACGTCTTTTAGATGAATTAATGACATATTACTTTCGTTTTATGGATATCAATTTAAACCATTAGACGCTTGCTACTTTCTGAAAGTTGCAAGCGTAACTATTTTTTAAAACGTTATTACATACACCTTAATTATATATAAGGCAAAGACAGAAGCTATAAATATATATTTGAGGATGAATAGTGTCATCATATCTTTATCTTTTTGAGATTCTTCTCCAACTCTTCCTTCACTTCATCGATGGAGATGTCGAGAAGCTGCATCTGTCGGGCGAGTTCCGGGAGTCTTTCTTTCATAAACTCCTTTTTGCGGGTTTTCTTAATCTGCTTCTTGGCTCCAGCGGAAACAAAGTAGCCCAGACCTCGCTTGTTGTAGATAATCTCATCGGTGGCAAGCAGGTCGTATGCCTTCACGGTTGTGTTGGCATTCACCTCCAGCAGCACGGCGTATTCCCTGACGCTTGGTATTCGCTCGTCTTCCTTGTACTTGCCCGCCAGAATCTCATCGCTCAGTCGCTCGGCTATCTGTACGTATATTGCTTTATCGTTACTGAAATTCATAATCTTCAAATTTTAATTCTTAGATGTTGATCCACTTGTTGCAGATAACCTGCATACGGGTGAAGAGCTTGTAGGATGCCCAATAGTTGAAGGCAGCCAAAGCAAGAAATACTGCAGACGAGGTGAATACAGCACAATATTGAGCAGAAGAACCCTCTTCGATGTGCAAGGTTCCTACGAAATCAAGCCATCCGGCTTCACCCAGTTCGTTGATAATATAACCCAAAATCAGACAAAGTGCCAATCCCGTACATGCTGTCAGAAGCACAGGAAACTTACGGTAGAAGGCTCCTCCCAGGGTTGCGAAGGAATGGGCAAATATCAGGAAGGAGTAGACTGCCAGAATTGTTTGCCAAGAATTGTCTATTGGTGAAAGGGCAAAAATGGTGTGGCTGAGTACTGGCCATGTAAGGCTGATATGGAAGCCTGGAGTGATGAAAAAGCTAAAGATGAGCTGGATAATATCTGAAATGACCAAGGCTCCTAGCAAAGTCACAAGACCACCAACGGTAACAACCAGGAATCGAGCCACATATTTTTCCAGGTTAGTGGCAGGAAGCATCAGGAAACTTTTGCGCTGTAACTTGGTCTTCATGTTTCTGAAGATGCAAGATGCCAATATGTAAATGACCATAAAAGAAATGAATCCAAAGAACATATATGCGGATTTCTTATAACTGTCGGTCAGGGCATCTAGTTCATGGGATGCTGCAATAAAGCCACTAATTTTGTAAAGCCGGATGATGTTTGCAATTGAAAAACAGATGGCGAGTCCTGCAATGATTCCCAAATTATAGGTCCAGTTGTTTAATACATCCCAACGGATAACCATTCCTAATCTATTTAAATCGAGATTCTTTTTCATAATCGTCTAATTTTTAATCGTTTAATTTTCCATTAATTACTGCATTGAAGAGCAACTCCAGGTTCATCTGTGTTTCCTGTTTTCCCTCCTGACGCTTGCAGATGGCGGCATTGCCCTGCAGGGTTGGCTCGGCGTAGAGCACGGTGTCGTCCATTTCCTGTGGGTTGCGATATTCGAAGGTGTATTTCTCGCAGATGTCTGGAACCGATGCGTCGAGCAGCAGTTGGCTCTGGTTCATGATGATGATGTGGTCGAGCAGCGACTCTACATCGTGCACCTGATGAGTTGAGATGATGAGGGTGCGGTCTTCCGTCATGTTGTTGGCGATGACCTTACGGAACTGGCTCTTCGATGGGATGTCGAGACCATTGGTTGGCTCGTCCATCAGAAGAAAACGGGTACCCGTGGCGAGTGCGAAACTCATGAATACCTTCTTCTTCTGTCCCATCGAGAGTTCGTTCAACTTGAGAGAGAGTGGTAAATCAAAATCCTTGAGGCAACGGTCCAGCACTTCCTGCGAGAAGTTAGGATAGAACCCCTGGTTCATCTTCACGTAGGTGGCGAGGGAAACGTTGGGCAGTTCAAATTCCTCGGGCACCATGAAGATGTCCTTCAGCATCTCGGCTTTGCGATCTTGTGCCGAAATGCCATCCACGAGAACGGTACCTTGTTGCTGGCGGAGCAATCCGCTGATGAGGTAGAGCAGGGTGCTCTTGCCTGTACCGTTCTTGGCAAGCAAGCCATAAATGTTGTTCTCCTTGAATTCCAAAGAGAAATCTCTAAATACAAGGTGCTTGCTACCTGGGTATCTGAAATCAATGTCTTTAATCTGTATCATAATCTTTAATGTTTTAGTGTACTACTTCAATAGAACACTGCAAAGGTATGCTTTTCTGCGATAAGTTCCAAATTTTTGGGCAATTATTTTTATACTTTAACGTATTGTTAACAATTCCACCTTATTATATTATAAGAAGAGTATGATATGGATAAATGTCTTGTAATATAGAACTTTATAAAAAAACAAAGGCATCGGAAAGCAAAAACTTCCTGATGCCTTGATGCTTTTTATTAAGTCGTTTAGATATATTTCATGAGAATATCCCAAACTGCAATGATGTGGCAGATACTACCAGCTAAAACGAAGAAATGGAACACGGAATGCATGTATTTCTTCTTGTTGATACTGTAGAATACGGCGCCCGTAATGTAGCAGACGCCTTCGGCAATAATCCACCAGACTGTGGCGGTGGATACGGAGTCAATCAAAGGTTTGAAAGCAACCAGTACCGACAATCCCATGCCTACAAAGCAGATGGTCTCCAGGTTGCTGTGATCCTTGAGTCTGGCAAAACTCATGATGGTTCCGGCAATGGCACAAGCCCAAATAAAGATAAAAAGACTCCATCCCCAATATCCCTGGTCTCGCATCGCAATGAGCGTGATTGGCGAGTAAGAACCGGCAATATGCCAGTAGATGGCGGCATGGTCCCATTTGCGCAGTCGCTCCTTCCATTTACTCCAGGCAGAAACGGCATGGTAAACCGTTGAGGCGATGTAAGACATCAGCATGCCGAACAGATAGAGGATAACTCCCGCCGTAGCCCATCCGTTATGCATCGTAAAGCACCAATATAAGAAGATGGCTCCCACGACAATGCCCATCAGGATTCCTCCTGCATGCGACCATGAGTTCCAAAGTTCTTCTTTATGATTGAAATGTATCTTTAGTTTCATATCTCTATATATCTTTTCGTTACACATTCTGCTGATTTTGAGAAATAGGGCATTCAAGCCACTATACCTAAATCGTTATCAGCTATAACATTGCAAAGATACTAAGAATTTCTTAAAGTGGACTATCTTTTAGGAATTCTTTTGATTTCGGGAGTGTTACCATTATGTATATGCGCATGCTTGTGTGCCCACACGCAGATACGAGCGCGTGTATGTATATAATAAAGTGTTTGGCACCAAAAGAAGTACAAAATAAGACGAAAGTGTTAAAACACTGTTAATTTCAAAACTTTTTCCGGAAAAAGTTTGGCGGTTTCGGAAAATGTTTGTACTTTTGCACTCGCTTTTGAGAAATACAATATCTCAAGCGATTAAAGAAAGTTAGTGCAAGTCGAATACAATGAAATTAATTTCAATTGTTGAGGCGCAGCCTAACTTGCGAAGAAAGAGTTCTTTGAAAGATTTTACATAAACAGACAAGTAGTACAAGAAGCGGTTTTGGATTACACCTTATTATATACAGGGAATATGAAGAAACTGGGTAAAAGAAACGAACCGTCAAGCAATTGACAAGTCAGGTTTACTAAGCTTCAATAAACGAAAAGGATATTCGTCCTAAGTACAGACAACAAACAAACCAAGCCGCAAGGCTAGGTAAAAATGATATTTTACAATGGAGAGTTTGATCCTGGCTCAGGATGAACGCTAGCTACAGGCTTAACACATGCAAGTCGAGGGGAAACGACATCGAAAGCTTGCTTTTGATGGGCGTCGACCGGCGCACGGGTGAGTAACGCGTATCCAACCTGCCCACCACTTGGGGATAACCTTGCGAAAGTAAGACTAATACCCAATGACGTCTCTAGAAGACATCTGAAAGAGATTAAAGATTTATCGGTGATGGATGGGGATGCGTCTGATTAGCTTGTTGGCGGGGTAACGGCCCACCAAGGCGACGATCAGTAGGGGTTCTGAGAGGAAGGTCCCCCACATTGGAACTGAGACACGGTCCAAACTCCTACGGGAGGCAGCAGTGAGGAATATTGGTCAATGGGCGAGAGCCTGAACCAGCCAAGTAGCGTGCAGGAAGACGGCCCTATGGGTTGTAAACTGCTTTTATAAGGGAATAAAGTTAGTCTCGTGAGACTTTTTGCATGTACCTTATGAATAAGGACCGGCTAATTCCGTGCCAGCAGCCGCGGTAATACGGAAGGTCCGGGCGTTATCCGGATTTATTGGGTTTAAAGGGAGCGTAGGCCGGAGATTAAGCGTGTTGTGAAATGTAGACGCTCAACGTCTGCACTGCAGCGCGAACTGGTTTCCTTGAGTACGCACAAAGTGGGCGGAATTCGTGGTGTAGCGGTGAAATGCTTAGATATCACGAAGAACTCCGATTGCGAAGGCAGCTCACTGGAGCGCAACTGACGCTGAAGCTCGAAAGTGCGGGTATCGAACAGGATTAGATACCCTGGTAGTCCGCACGGTAAACGATGGATGCCCGCTGTTGGTCTGAACAGGTCAGCGGCCAAGCGAAAGCATTAAGCATCCCACCTGGGGAGTACGCCGGCAACGGTGAAACTCAAAGGAATTGACGGGGGCCCGCACAAGCGGAGGAACATGTGGTTTAATTCGATGATACGCGAGGAACCTTACCCGGGCTTGAATTGCAGAGGAAGGATTTGGAGACAATGACGCCCTTCGGGGCCTCTGTGAAGGTGCTGCATGGTTGTCGTCAGCTCGTGCCGTGAGGTGTCGGCTTAAGTGCCATAACGAGCGCAACCCCTCTCCTTAGTTGCCATCAGGTCAAGCTGGGCACTCTGGGGACACTGCCACCGTAAGGTGTGAGGAAGGTGGGGATGACGTCAAATCAGCACGGCCCTTACGTCCGGGGCTACACACGTGTTACAATGGCAGGTACAGAGAGACGGTTGTACGTAAGTACGATCAAATCCTTAAAGCCTGTCTCAGTTCGGACTGGGGTCTGCAACCCGACCCCACGAAGCTGGATTCGCTAGTAATCGCGCATCAGCCATGGCGCGGTGAATACGTTCCCGGGCCTTGTACACACCGCCCGTCAAGCCATGAAAGCCGGGGGCGCCTAAAGTCCGTGACCGTAAGGAGCGGCCTAGGGCGAAACTGGTAATTGGGGCTAAGTCGTAACAAGGTAGCCGTACCGGAAGGTGCGGCTGGAACACCTCCTTTCTGGAGAGACGAATTTCCTATAGAAGATTTAGGAACAGGACTTAAAAGTTCGCTTCTCTTCTTGTACGCACCATCTGTTTAATTAAATAAGAGATAGAGAATGTTCGGCAGAGATGCTACTCTTTACCAACACAGTCCTATAGCTCAGTTGGTTAGAGCGCCACACTGATAATGTGGAGGTCGGCAGTTCAAATCTGCCTGGGACTACACATCGGCGCAGCCAATGTGTAATCAAAGTTCAACTTTGATTCATTCTTTACTTCTCGATTTGGGGGATTAGCTCAGTTGGCTAGAGCACCTGCTTTGCAAGCAGGGGGTCAACGGTTCGAATCCGTTATTCTCCACTACAGTGGGAATTTTTAGGATAGGCGACAGTAAGGAGCCAATCATAAAAACTTCACCACGAAAAGATCTTTGACATATTGACACAAGCAAAACTGTAAGTAATGAACTTTAGTTCAGACTAAAGTAAATCAAATCGCAAGATGAGATTTCACTTTGTTAGAATACAGCTGAAAGTATGAGCTACTTATTCGTTATTCGGAAACGAGTAACAAGAATACAGTCGTAAAGAAAGTAAGAAAGGGCGTATGGCGGATGCCTAGGCTCACGGAGGCGATGAAGGACGTGATAAGCTGCGATAAGCTTCGGGTAGGTGCAAATAACCCTTGATCCGGAGATTTCCGAATGGGACAACCTAGCCGTCTGAAGGACGGTTACTCTTGCCAATGTAAGAGAGCTAACGCAGGGAACTGAAACATCTTAGTACCTGCAGGAAGAGAAAATAAATGAATGATTCCCCCAGTAGTGGCGAGCGAACGGGGAACAGCCCAAACCGTTGACGTCGCAAGGCGCCAGCGGGGTTGTAGGACCGCGACATTGTATGCAAATCGTGAACAGAACACTTTGGAAAATGTGACCATAGACGGTGATAGTCCAGTATGTGAAGCGAAATGCAGCATAGCGGTATCCTGAGTAACGCGGGACACGAGGAATCCTGCGCGAATCTGCCGGGACCATCCGGTAAGGCTAAATACTCCCGTGAGACCGATAGCGAACGAGTACTGTGAAGGAAAGGTGAAAAGAACCCCGAGCAGGGGAGTGAAATAGTTCCTGAAACCATACGCCTACAAGCGGTCGGAGCATCGTAAGATGTGACGGCGTGCCTTTTGCATAATGATCCTACGAGTTATCGTCACTGGCGAGGTTGAGTGTCACGAGACACGTAGCCGCAGTGAAAGCGAGCCTGAATAGGGCGCACAGTCAGTGGGGGTAGACGCGAAACCAAGTGATCTACACTTGGCCAGGATGAAGTCCCGGTAACACGGGATGGAGGTCCGCACCAATAAGCGTTGAAAAGCTTCTGGATGAGCCGAGTGTAGGAGTGAAAGGCCAATCAAACTTGGAGATAGCTCGTACTCCCCGAAAGGCATTTAGGTGCCGCGTCGGATGGTCACCGTGAGAGGTAGAGCGACCGATAGGACAAGAGGGCTTCACCGCCTATCGAGTCCTGACGAACTCCGAATGCTCACGGTCTGCAGTCCGGCAGTAAGGGGGCGGGTGCTAAGGTCCGTCCCCGAGAGGAGAAGAATCCAGACCGCCGTCTAAGGTCCCGGAGTTCTGCCTGAGTTAGTCTAACGAAGTCTGGTCCCTATGACAGCTAGGATGTTGGCTTGGAAGCAGCCATTCATTCAAAGAGTGCGTAACAGCTCACTAGTCGAGGGTCCGGGCATGGATAATAATCGGGTATAAGGCAGACACCGAAGGCGCGGGATAGCATTTAAGAAAGTATCGGTAGGGGAGCATACTCACAGCGTCGAATGGTGTACGTAAGTTATCCTGGAGCGGTGAGTAAAGCAAATGTAGGAATAAGTAACGATAAGGAGGGTTAGATTCCCTCCCGCTGTAAGACCAAGGTTTCCCGGGCAATGCCAATCAGCCCGGGGTCAGTCGGGTCCTAAGTCTAAGCCGAACGGCGATGGCGATGGCAGAGACGGTTAATATTCCGTCACTGCCGCATGGGGCGACGTGGAGACGGAGCAGTGAAACCACCGCGGGGCGACGGAAGTCCCCGTTGAAGAGTGTAGGTGTTGAGGATGGCAGGCAAATCCACCGTCCGAGCTGAACTTGAGAGTACGGAGTCCTCCTCGGAGGAATCTGATAGTGTGGGTAATCATACTCCCGAGAAAATCCGCTAAGCTTAACCCATGCGGCACCCGTACCGCAAACGGACACACGTGGTCGGGTAGAACATACTAAGGCGTTGAGAGATTCATGGTTAAGGAACTAGGCAAATTGACCCTGTAACTTCGGGATAAAGGGTCCTCGTGATGAGCGAGGCGCAGAGAATAGGTCCAGGCAACTGTTTAACAAAAACACAGGGCTGTGCAAACTCGAAAGATGACGTATACAGCCTGACACCTGCCCGGTGCCGGAAGGTTAAGAGGAGATGTCACACTTATGTGGAAGCATTGAATTGAAGCCCCGGTAAACGGCGGCCGTAACTATAACGGTCCTAAGGTAGCGAAATTCCTTGTCGGGTAAGTTCCGACCTGCACGAATGGTGTAATGATCCGGACGCTGTCTCAACCATGAGCTCAGTGAAATTGTAGTATCGGTGAAGATGCCGATTACCCGCGATGGGACGAAAAGACCCCGTGAACCTTTACTACAGCTTAGCATTGACCTTGGTCATCCGATGTGTAGGATAGGCCGGAGGCTTCGAAGCGGGAGCGCCAGCTTTCGTGGAGCCATCCTTGAAATACGGCCCTTTGGCTGTCTGAGGTCTAACGCGTGATAACGCGGACACTGCTTGGTGGGTAGTTTGACTGGGGTGGTCGCCTCCAAAAGCGTAACGGAGGCTTCCAAAGGTGCCCTCGGGTCGATTGGTAACCGACCTCAAAGAGTGCAATGGCATAAGGGCGCTTGACTGGGAGGCAGACATGCCGAGCAGGCAGGAAACTGGGGCATAGTGATCCGGCGGATGTGTATGGAAACTCCGTCGCTCAAAGGATAAAAGGTACTCCGGGGATAACAGGCTGATCCCCCCCAAGAGCTCATATCGACGGGGTGGTTTGGCACCTCGATGTCGGCTCGTCACATCCTGGGGCTGGAGAAGGTCCCAAGGGTTGGGCTGTTCGCCCATTAAAGTGGCACGCGAGCTGGGTTCAGAACGTCGTGAGACAGTTCGGTCTCTATCTATCGTGGGCGTGGGAGTTTTGAGTGGTGCCGTCACTAGTACGAGAGGACCGTGATGGACAGACCTCCGGTTTACCAGTTGTGCCGCCAGGCGCACCGCTGGGTATCTGAGTCTGGATTGGATAAGCGCTGAAAGCATCTAAGTGCGAAGCCAGCCGCAAGATGAGAACTCCATTGAGGGTCGTCAGAGACGATGACGTTGATAGGATGCAGGTGTAAAGACAGCG